>JBBQDD010000065.1:0-10540 GCA_038319335.1 Sphingomonadales bacterium | reverse complement strand
AGGTGTTTCCCGCTTCTTTCGGAAACATGGACGGAGACAGGTATCATGGTCGAATTTCTTCCCCCCGAAGTGGACGAGCTGACCCCGCGAATCGCGGTGATCGGCGTGGGCGGCGCGGGCGGCAACGCGATCGCGAACATGATGCGCGCCGAGGTGCAGGGGGTCGACTTCCTGGTCGCCAACACCGACGCGCAGGCGCTGAAGCAATCGATCGCGCCACGGCGGATCCAGCTCGGGGTCAAGATCACCCAGGGGCTCGGTGCGGGCAGCCGCCCCGAAATCGGGCGCGCCGCGGCGGAGGAGACGATCGACGCGCTCGCCAAGCAGCTCGAGGGTATGCACATGGTGTTCATCGCCGCGGGGATGGGCGGGGGCACCGGCACGGGTGCTGCCCCGGTCATCGCCAAGGCGGCGCGCGACATGGGCATCCTGACCGTCGGCGTGGTGACCAAACCGTTCAGCTTCGAGGGCAACCGCCGCGCCAAGAGCGCCGAGGGCGGGATCGAGGAACTGCAGAAGTTCGTCGATACGCTGATCGTCATCCCCAACCAGAATCTGTTCCTGATCGCCAACGCCAACACGACGTTCAAACAGGCGTTCGAAATGGCCGACGAGGTGCTCCAGCAGGGCGTCCGCGGGATTACCGATTTGATGGTGATGCCGGGCCTGATCAACCTCGATTTCGCCGACGTCCGTTCCGTCATGCAGGAAATGGGCAAGGCGATGATGGGCACGGGCGAAGCCGAAGGCGATGACCGCGCCATCGTTGCGGCGCAAAAGGCGATCAACAATCCGCTGCTCGACGGTGTGTCGATGCAGGGGGCCAAGGGCGTGATCATCTCGATCACCGGTGGCGAAGATATGCGCCTGCTCGAAGTCGATGAAGCGGCCAATCACATCCGCGAACTGGTCGATCCCGATGCCAACATCATCTGGGGTTCGGCGTTTAATTCGGACCTGGACGGCAAAATCCGCGTCTCCGTCGTCGCGACGGGCATTGAGGCGGAGGCTCGCCCGCAATCGGCACCAGAGCCGTCGCGCGCATTCAGCTTTGCAACGCCGCGCCGGGCCGAAACCCCCGTTGTTGCCGAGCCAGCGCCCGCGCCGATGGCTGCACCCGCGCCGGTTGAGGTTGCGGCGGATGTGCCGACGCCTGTCGATGCCGCCGATGACGAATTGGTGCTGGGTGAAGAAGCAGCGGTCGACAAGCCACCTGTGTTTGGCGACGAACCGGCGGCAACCGAGGATCGCGGCCACTGGCTCGCCCCCGGCGCGCTGGAATCGCCGGAGCCAACCCCGGTTATCGCGACTGAAGCGCCTGCCGCCGTGCCTGCGCCAGAACCCGTCCTGCGCGCCAAGAGTGGCGGGACGTTGTTTGAGCGCATGTCCAACGTGACGCGGGGTGCGGCGAAGGACGAGGAAAACGGCAAGGATCCGCTCGATATCCCGCGTTTCCTGCATCGCCAGAATAATCAGTAAGTCGCAGCGGCGCACGCCGGTTCATCGCCGGCGCGCCTCGTTCTGGCGAATGCGGGGGGCATTGGCATTGTCGGTTCAGCCGCGCTCGGGTCTAGCAGACGGCAGATGAACCCGATGATGATCCATGCCGCGCGGCTTGCGCTGGCCGCGCCGTTGTTGCTGGCGGCCCCCCCGGTGCTTGCCGGGCAATATCAGACCATGCCCGTGCCAACGCCCGAGGCTGATGCGCTGGCCGCTGACATGCGGATTCTGGGCAATAACCCGTTTGATCTGCCCGCGTTGATCAGCGCAGGCGAGCGCACGCTGAAACTGGGCGATATGGAGGCGGCGGCGGCGTTTTTTCAGCGCGCCGAACGGATCAGCCCCAACAATGGCCAGATCAAAGCGGGCAAGGCGCGCACGCTGGTGCAGCTTGGCCGCCCTGGTGAGGCGCTGCGGTTGTTTAATGAGGCGGAGTCGCTTGGCTATGATGTCGGCTCGATTGCGGCGGACCGGGGCCTCGCGTTTGATTTGATCGGTGAACAGGAACGCGCCCAGCGCACGTACCGCCAGGCGTTGAAACGCCAGCCCGATGACGAGACACAGCGCCGCTACGCGCTGTCGCTGGGGATATCGGGCAAGCGCGAATTGGCGCTGCAGGTGCTCGACACGCTGCTGCGGCGCAGTGACCGCGCGGCATGGCGGGTGCGGGCGGTGGTGCTGGCGATGAACGGCGATGTGCCGGGGGCCGACCGGATTGCAGAGAGCATGCTACCGCGCGAGATGGCGACCGGGCTGCGGCCGTTTTTCCAGATACTGCCGGGGCTTGGCGCTTCCGACCGTGCCTTTGCCGTGCATTTCGGGGAGGTGCGCGCCAGCCCTGAGCGGATCGCCGATGCGCGGATGATCCCCCCACTGCCGGTGCTGATCGCCGAGCCTGCGCCGGTGGTACAGGTGGCGGCAACACCAGCGCGCACCAAGGCGCAACAAAAGCGCGATCGCAACCGGCGGCGCGGCGCACCGGTTGAGGTTGCCGCACTGATCGCACCGCCAATCCCCATGCCGACGCAATTGCCGCAGCCGCCGCGTGTCGTGATGGCGGCCCCGATCCAACGGTCTGCGCCCACGCCGACGCCGACGCCCATCCCGGTGCAGTCTGTGCCCGTTACCGCCCGCGCGCCCATCGTGAACCAGCCGAGCGTCATCGCCCGGACACCGCCTGCCGTTACCGCCGCTCCGCCGCCAGTCATCAAGCCGCAGACGACGGCTGCACCCTTTGCCGCTGCGGCGGCATCGCCGGTGGCCCTGCCGCCCCAGCCCAGGCCGGTTTCCGGTCCGCTGATCGACCGACCGCCCGCCACGGTGGCAGTGGTTCCCAGCGTGACTGCGCCCGTGCCCGTGCCAGTGCCGCAGCGTCAGTCGCAGCCGCAGTCTCAGCCTCAGCCGCAGCCTCAGTCTCAGCCGCAGCCTCAGCTTGAGCCTCAGCCTCAGCCTGCGCCGATCCAGCTTGCAGCCAACGAAACCCAGCCCACACCAGCACCCGAGACCATAGTCGGCTCGCCTGTGGTTGAGCCGCAAACACCGCCACCGCCATCCAAACCAAAGCCGGTGGCGAGCGAGGAATCGATCCTCGCGCGGATCATTTCGACGATCGGTGTGCCCGCATCCGAACTGGAAGTCGCGCCTGTCGCGCCCGCAACTGCCGGCGGCGCGCCGACCCCGCTCGACCCCAAAAAGCCGGCTGCACTCGACAAGAAGGCGCTGGAGAAAAAGGCGCTGGCTGACAAGGCGGCGGCCGAAAAGAAGCTGGCGGATAAGAAGCTCGCCGACGAAAAAGCGGCCAAGCTGAAGGCGGCAAAGGCCGATCCGTCGCGTATCTGGGTGCAGGTGGCGGGTGGTTCCAGCGTGCGCGATCTGCCGAAGGAATGGGCGCGCCTGCGCGACAAGGCGCCCGTGCCGTTCAAGGCGCGCGGTGCCTATACAACGCCGCTGCGCTTCACCAACCGCTTGCTGGCGGGGCCATTCAAGTCGGAGGATGAGGCGCAGGGCTTTGTCAACCAGATCGCCAAATCGGGCCTGACGGGCTTCGTTTTCACCAGCGATGCCGGGCAAAAAATAGACAAGCTGCCGGTCAAGTGAGCGCGCATGCGCCCTGGGCTTCACACCCAGCGCGCAGCAAAGGCCGCCTTCACGAAGAACAAAACGCGATCGCGCCGGGCATCAATCCCGCCATCACGCGCGGCCCGCGCGATGCGTTTCAGCGGGATCGGGATCGGATTATCCATTCGATCAGCTTTCGGCGGCTGCGCCACAAGACGCAGGTGTTCATGGCCCCCGATGGCGACCATTTCCGCGTTCGGCTGACGCACAGCCTGGAGGTCGCGCAGATTGGCCGGGTGGTGGCGCGCGCGCTGGGGCTGAACGAGGATCTGACCGAGGCGCTTTGTCTCGCGCATGATATTGGCCATCCCCCCTTTGGCCATGCGGGCGAAGCGGCGCTGACCACGGCGCTGCACGGGCAGGGCGGGTTCGACCATAATGGCCACACGCTGCGCGCGCTGATGGAGATTGAGACGCCCTATCCGCGCTGGCGGGGCCTGAACCTGAGCTGGGAGACGCTGGAGGGGCTGGCCAAGCATAACGGGCCGATTACCACCCCCGGCTGGGCACTGGCACAGGCGGATGCGGCGTTCCCGCTCGATCTGGCGAACTGGCCGTCGCTTGAGGCGCAGGTGGCGGCGATTGCGGACGATATCGCCTATGACAATCACGACATTGATGATGGGCTGCGGGCCGGGCTGCTGACGCTGGATCAGGTGCTGGCGGTGCCGATGGTCGCGCGGATATGGGCGCAGGTGCGCGCCCGGTTCAGCGATGTGCCGCCCGAGCGGTTGATCGGCGAGCTGATCCGCACCCAGATTGGCGAAATGGTGACCGATTTGATCGCGGAGACGCGGCGGCGGATTGCGGCATCGGGCGTGACATCTGCCGATGATGTGCGTGGGGCGGGGGCATGCTTGGTCGGCTTTTCGCCCGCCATGCGCGAGGATGAGCGCGCGCTGAAGCGGTTCATGTATGCCAGCCTGTATCACCACCCCAGCCAGCGCGCCTCGGCAGCGATTGCGGAGGGCATCGTCGCCGGTCTGTTCGCTGCTTATCGCGCCGATCCCGCATTGATGCCTGCTGACTGGGCCGCGCGTCTGCCGGAGGGCGAGCCGCACCGCAGCCGCCACATCGCTGATTTCATTGCCGGGATGACGGATCGTTATGCGATCACCCGGTATCAACGCGCGGTCGGGCCGATCGATTTGCCCGAAGGATTCTAGCGGCTGGCGCGTTGATCCCCTGAATGCCGGGCAGGTGGTGCCGGGCACAGGATCGAAAGGCCCGTTCATGGCTGCGCCCAGCATCGCGCTCAATCGTTTTGGCCTTGGTGCGCGCCCGGATGAGGCAGCGCCTGGCGCGGGCATCGATGCCTCGCAGCGCTGGCTGATCGCGCAGTTCGATCGTTTCGATCCACGACCCGCGCCCATCGCCGCGCTGCCGGGGCGGGGCGTGATCGCCGGCCAGCTTGCCGATTATCTGGCCGGGCCCCGCCCGATGGGGAATGGCCCGGCAAATCGTGCGGCGAATGCTGCTGCGGGGGATGGCGCGATGCGGCCCGCCATGCAGCAAATGTCCACGCCCACCATGCAGCCGGGCGCTGCAGAGGAGGCCAGTGAGCCGGAGCCGATCAAGCGCGCGCGGATGTTTTTGCGCACCCAGGCGCGTGAAAACTACGTCAACTGTGTCGGCGCGCGGGCGAATGCGGCGTTGGTGTCCACTGCGCCGTTCATTGAGCGGATGGTGCATTTCTGGGCGAACCATTTCGCGGTTTCGGCTGACAAGCTGACGGTGATTGGCTTGGCGGGCTATCTAGAGCTGGAGGCGATCAGGCCGCATGTGCTTGGCCGCTTCAGCGACATGCTGAATGCGGTGGAGCGGCACCCGGCGATGCTGCTGTATCTCGATCAGGCGCAATCCGTTGGCCCCACCAGCGCGATTGGTGCGCGGGTGGCGGCGCGGGGTGGGCGCAAGCTGGGGATCAACGAAAATCTGGCCCGCGAAATCATGGAACTGCACACGCTCGGGGTGCGCACCGGCTATGGCCAGGCCGATGTGACAGAATTTGCTCGGGCGATGACGGGGTGGACGGTCTCTGGCCTGAACCGCGGGCCGATCGCGCGCTTTGCCGGCAAGGGCGGGCCGCCCGGCGAATTCGTGTTCGCCAACGCCATCCACGAACCCGGATCCCGGATGATCATGGGCAGGAAATATTCGCAGGATGGGGAGGCGCAGGCGCAGGCGGTGCTGAACGATCTGGCGGTGCACCCGGCAACCGCGACGCACATTGCCACCAAGCTTGCGCGGCATTTTGCAGGCGACACGCCACCGCCCGCGCTGGTTGCCCGGCTGCAGGCGGCGTTTTTGAAATCCGGGGGCGATTTGCCGACCCTGTACCGCACGCTGATTGCCTCACCCGAGCTGTGGGGCGATGCACCGACCAAATTCCGCTCGCCCTGGGACTGGTCGATCGCCGCGTTGCGGGCGATGGGCGCGCGTAATGTGCCGGCGCAGCAACCCACGGGGCTGACCAACCAGCTGGGCCAGCCGACCTGGCGACCCGGATCGCCCGCCGGTTTTGACGATCTGAACGCGACCTGGGCGGGGGCCGATGCCGTGTTGCGCCGGGTGGAGGCGGCAGAGCGATTTGCCGCACGCGTGGGCGGCAACATCGACGCGCGCAGCCTTGCGCCAAAGCTTTTTCCCGGCGCGCTGAGCGCCAGTACCCAGGCCGGCATCGCCAATGCTGACAGCCCGGGCCAGGCGCTCGCGCTGCTGCTCGTCGCCCCTGAATTCCTGCGGAGATAATGCCATGATCGATCGCCGTTTTTTCATCGGGGCAGGGGCCGCCAGCGCGGTGGCGCTTGGCTTTGCGCCCCGGCTGGTGTTCGCCAAGGCCGCCACCGGTAAACGCTTTGTCTTCATCATCCAGCGCGGCGCCGCCGATGGGCTAGGTACGATTGCGCCGGTGGGCGACCCCGGTTTTGCCGCTGCTCGGGGCGTGCTCGCGGCTGATTTTGCGGGCATCCCCAAGCTGGATGCCCTGTTTGCGTTGCACCCCAATCTCAAAACGGTCGGCGCGCTTTATGGGCAGAAACAGGCGTTGTTCGCGCACGCCATCGCCTCGCCCTATCGCGATCGATCGCATTTTGACGGGCAAAACGTGCTGGAGACGGGCGGGGCCGGTGCCTATCAGGTCAAGGATGGCTGGCTGAACCGGCTGTTGGGGCAATTGCCGGCGGATGCGGCAAAGGCCATTGCGGTGTCGATTACCGTGCCGATGGCACTGCGCGGCGCGCGCGACGTATCATCCTATGCGCCGTCCGCCCTGCCCCAGGCGAGCGAAGACCTGCTCCAGCGCGTAGCGATGCTGTATCAGGGCGATGCCCAGCTTCACGCCCTGTGGAGCGATGCGATGAGCACGCGGGCACTCACCAGCGACATGGCGCAGGATGGGGGCGGGGGCGGCCAGCAACTGGGCGCGCGCAATGCCGCCGCCACCGGCGCGCTGGCGGCAAAGCTGCTCGCCCCGGACGATGGCGCCCGGATCGCGATGATCGAAACCGGCGGGTGGGACACGCATGCCCAGCAGCGCGGACGGCTTGGCCTGCAGCTTGGCGGGCTGGACGCGATGATTGGCGCGCTGAAGGACGGGCTGGGGCCGCTATGGGCCGACACCATGGTGCTGGTCGCGACTGAATTTGGCCGCACCGTGGCGGTGAACGGTACCGGCGGCACGGATCATGGCACGGCATCGTCTGCGATGCTGTTGGGTGGCGCGGTGAAGGGCGGGCGCGTGCTGGCGGACTGGCCGGGGCTGGGCGCGTCGGCGCTGTATGAAGGCCGCGACCTGAAACCCACGCTGGCGCTTGATGCATTCATCGGCGGCGCGGTGGCAGGGCATTTCGGCCTGGACCCGGCACGGTTGATGCCAGCCCTGTTCCCGGCCGCGCGCGAGCGGGCGGTCGAGGGGCTGGTTTAGCCTAATCGGCCCGTGCTGGCGGGTTTTTGCCCAGGTCCATGATCAGGCTGGTCAGCAGGTACAGGCGCGGAGTGAGGGAGCTGAGTTCGAGATATTCGAGCTCCGAATGAAACCCGCCGCCCACCGGGCCCAGCCCGTCAAGTGCGGCGACCCCCGCTTCATGGGCAAGCGCCGATTCAGATGCCCCGCCGTTGCCCGCACGTCCGATTTTCAGGCCGGCAGCAGCGTAAATTCGCTCCGCACGATCAGCCAGCCCGTCGGTCGCGGCATTGTTGGGCAGCGGTGGAAAACTGATCGCGCGGGTCACCGTTACCCGCGTATCCGGGATGATGGTGGTTTGCGCGTTACGGCGGAACAGCGCGTCGATTTCGTCGCCCTGCGCCTTGGTGCGGATCCGGACGTTGATGGTGGCGGACGCATCTTCTGGGATGATGTTGTAGCGTGATCCGGCGCTCATCAGCGTCAGATTGGCGGTAACGCCGTCGCCCGTCTTGGGTAGCGGATCGGCGAGTTGCAGCTGGTGGATCAGCTCAAGCGCGGCATTGCGGCCGTCCTGCGGTGCGACCCCGGCATGGGCGGGGCGACCCTTTACCGCGATCGTGAAGCCATTGCTGCCCTTGCGCCACACCGTCAGCCGATCAGGCGAATCGCCGGGTTCCAGGTTCAGTTCCACATCCGCGTCAGTGAGCAGCTTCGCGATGAGCGCGCGCGTGCCGGGGGAGCCGCCCTCTTCTGATGTTTCCACAAGGAAGGTGATCTTGGCGAAATTCTTGAAATTCAGCTGACGCAGCAGCTTGATCGCGAAAATGCCCTCAACCACGCCGCCCTTTTCATCCGAAACGCCGGGGCCATAAGCGCGGGTTTCGTCCATGCGGAACGGGCGCTTGGCGACGGTGCCGGGGCCGAACACGGTATCGGTATGCGCGATCATCAGGATGCGGCCCTTGCCTGAGCCGGTCAGCGTGGCGACGACATTGTCGGGCAAAGTGGGCAGTTCGGCTGGGACCAGCTCGACGTCCATCCCCAGGGCGCGCAGTTCGGCGGCGACGAATTCGGATGCCTTTTGCCCGCTGATCTTGTCGCCGGTGCCCGAATCGATGTTGACCAACTTTTCCAGCGTTGCGAGTTGCGCGGGCCGCGCGGCAACGGCGGCCTTCCACACCGGGCCATTCTGGGCGGGCGCCTGCGCCAGCGCGGGCGTTGCTATGAGCAGGGCGACGACAAAAGCTGGGGCGGGGCGAAAACGCATGCAGGGCTCTCCGATTGGCAGGGTGATAGAGGCACGTACTGGTCACCTCGAGTCAAGCTGCGCTTTGCTACGCGCCGCGTGATCCGCTAACGGAGCGCCCTGCCTGATTTGAGGCTTGATCTGGGAAAATGGAATGACGCTTTACCACCGGTTCGCCGCGCACATTGATGCTGCCCTTGATGCGCTGGTCGCATCGGGCGATCTGCCGGGCGGGCTTGATCGGCGAAACGTGACGGTGGAGCCGCCGCGCGACACCAGCCACGGCGACCTGGCGACCAACGCCGCGATGGTGCTCGCCAAGCCCGCCGGCACCAATCCGCGCGCGCTGGCGGAAAAGATTGCGGCGCAGCTGAGGGCCTTGCCCGCCGTGGCGAGCGTATCCGTCGCCGGGCCGGGCTTTATCAATATGACGCTGACCGATATCACCTGGCGCGACGAGCTGACGGCAATCCGCTCGCAGGGCGATTCCTATGGCCGCGCCGCGCCCGCCAGCAAACCCATCGTCAACATCGAATATGTCTCTGCCAACCCCACCGGGCCGATGCATATGGGGCATTGCCGGGGCGCCGTGGTGGGCGATGCGCTGGCGGCGTTGCTCGAATTTTCGGGGCACAAGGTAATCCGCGAATATTATGTCAACGATGCCGGCGGCCAGGTCGATACGCTCGCCCGGTCAGCCCATCTGCGGTATCGCGAAGCGCTGGGCGCAGATATCGGCGAGATTCCGGAAGGGCTGTACCCCGGCGACTATCTGGTGCCAGTGGGGCAGGCGCTCGCAGCGGAATTCGGCGATCGTTATGTCGATGCGCCGGAGGACGAATGGCTGGTGCTGTTCCGGCAGCGCTCCGTCGCGGCGATGCTGGTGCTGATCAAGGCTGATCTGGCCAAGCTGGGCATCCACCATGACCTGTTCTCGTCCGAAGCCGAGTTGCAGGCGGCAGGAAAGCCGGAAGCGGCGGAAGCAGAGCTGCGCGCGCGCGACCTGATTTATGACGGCGTGCTGGAAGCGCCAAAGGGCGAGATGCCGGATGATTGGGAGCCGGTCGTCCTGCCGCTGTTCCGCTCCACGCAGTTCGGCGACGATCAGGATCGCCCGATCCGCAAATCGAACGGGCAATGGACTTATTTCGGTGCCGATCTCGCCTATCATTACCAGAAGACGCAGACCGCCGATGAGCTGATCGACATCTGGGGTGCTGACCATGCCGGGACGGTCAAGCGGATCGTGGCTGCGGTGAACGCGCTGACGCACGGCGAGAAGAAATTCGACGTGAAGCTGGTCCAGATGGTGCGCCTGCTGCGCGCGGGCGAGCTGGTGAAAATGTCGAAACGATCCGGCAATTTCGTGACATTGGCCGATGTGGTGGATGAAGTGGGCAAGGATGTCGTCCGGTTCACGATGCTGACGCGCAAGGCCGATGCCCAGATGGATTTCGATTTCGCCAAGGTGGTGGAGGCATCGAAGGACAACCCGGTTTTCTATGTGCAATACGCGCACGCCCGAATCGCCTCGCTCCACCGGCGGGCGGCGGAAGCCGGATTCACGTGCGCCGATGTCGATTTGTCCCGTCTTGATACAGAAGAGCTGGCATTGGTGAAATTTGCCGCGCAGTTTCCACGGATCGTCGAGACGGCGGCAGCGGCCCGGGAGCCGCACCGGATTGCATTTTATCTCTATGATATTGCTGCACTTTTCCACGCGGCGTGGAATGTCGGCAATGATCGGCCCGATCGGCGTTTCCTGATTG
>JBBQDD010000064.1:0-10709 GCA_038319335.1 Sphingomonadales bacterium | reverse complement strand
GCTCGGCTTCCTCTTTCGGCAGCCGCAGTTAATGATCGCCTTTCATCACGAGATGGATTATTTCGTGTAGGTCATCAACCTGATCTACCAGTTCTGGATTCACACCGAGATTGTTGACCGGATGCCGCGCTGGTTCGAAAGCGTGATGAACACCCCGTCGCATCACCGCGTCCATCACGCCACCAATCCGCGCTATCTCGACAGCAATTATGCGGGTGTTTTCATCATTTGGGACAAGATGTTCGGCAGCTTTGTCGCCGAACGCGATGATGATCGTCCCCGTTACGGCATCGTCAAGCAGCTGGGCAGCTTCAACCTGCTTTGGGCCGCGTTCCATGAATGGATCGGCATTGCGCGCGATGTATGGGCGGCACCGGGCCTGCGCGCCAAACTGGGTTATATCGTCATGCCGCCGGGGTGGAGCCATGACGGCAGCCGGGAAACATCCGAATCGATCAAGCAGCAATGGCAGGATCGCCAGACACACCGAGGGGAAGCATCTTGGAAGAAGCCGATATCGTCGTCGTCGGGGGTGGATCAGGCGGGAGCGCCGTTGCCGCACGGCTGAGCGAGGGCGGCAAGTACCGGGTCGTCCTGCTGGAGGCGGGCGGCAAGAATACCGGCTTTCGCACCCGCATTCCCGGCTTCATCCCGTTCCAGACACCCAAGACCAACTGGCAGTTCGAAACCGTGCCGCAAACCGGCCTGAACGGCAGGCGCGGCTATCAGCCACGCGGCAAGGGGCTGGGCGGATCATCGGCCATCAACGCGATGATCTATATTCGCGGCAATGCCTGGGATTACGACAATTGGGCCGCGATGGGCTGCCCCGGCTGGTCCTATGCAGAGGTGCTGCCCTATTTCAAACGCGCCGAGAATAACGTGCGCGGGGCCGATGATTTCCACGGTGGCGACGGCCCGCTGCATGTGAGCAACCAGACATCGCCTAACCCAGGCTCGCTCGATTTTGTCGAGGCCGGGGCGGCGCTGCAAATTCCGCGCAACGACGATTTCAATGGCGCGCGGCAGGACGGGATCGGGCTGTACCAGGTCACGCAAAAGGGTGGCGAGCGCTGGAGCGCGGCGCGCGCCTATCTGGAGCCAGCGCGTGACCGGGCCAACCTGACCATCATCACCGGGGTAACCGCCGAGCGCGTCTTGTTTGATGAGGGCAAGGCATGGGGCGTCGCCTATAGCCAGGACGGCGAGGCGCGGGAAATCAGGGCGAAGCGCGCCGTGGTGCTGGCGGGCGGGGTTTTCGGCACGCCGCAGCTGCTGATGCTGTCAGGCATCGGCCCGGCCGCGCATCTGCGCGAACACGGTATCGCGGTGCGGATCAACCGACCAGAGGTGGGCGGCAACCTTCAGGATCACCTGGATTATGTCGCGTCTTACGAAACGAAGAACACCCAGTTTCTGGGGCAGACGCTGACGGGCACGATCAATTCGGCGCGCGCGCTGATCCAGTGGTTCCGCAAGCGTGAAGGGGCGATGACGTCTCCCTATGCCGAAAGCGGTGCCTTTCTGACGATCGACCCGGATGCACCGTGCCCCGATGTGCAGCTGCATTTCGTGATCGCCGCCCTTGAGGATCATGGCCGGTCGAAAGTGACGGCGCATGGTTTTTCGGGCCATGTCTGCGTGCTGCGGCCAGAGAGCAAGGGAACGGTGCGGCTGGCGTCCATGGATCCGCGCGCCGCGCCGCTGATCGACCCCGCCTTCCTTACCGATCCGCGCGACATGGCGTTGATGAAAAAGGGTGTGAAGGCGATGTACCGCATCCTGGAAACGCCGCCGATGACGAAATATGACGCGCGGGACCGCAACCCGATCAACCTCGATGATGACGACGCGCTCGACCGGCTGATCCGCGCGCGCGCCGACACGATTTACCACCCGGTCGGCACCGCGCGGATGGGATCGGATGATGGCGCCGTGTGCGACCCCCGGCTGCGGGTGCGCGGGGTGGAGGGGCTGTACATCGCCGATGCTTCGATCATGCCAAAACTGGTTTCGGGCAACACCAATGCCCCGTCGATCATGATCGGCGAACGCTGCGCCGATTTCATACTGGCGGACCTTGGCTGAGCTCCTAAGGGGCTGACATGGACAGGAAAGACTGGACTCGAATCGGGCTGATCGCGGCCGTATTTCTCGTGCCCGGCGGGTTCGTGCTGGGCGGCGCTTTGGCAGCCCGGCGCGCCGGCAAAGCGATCAGTGATGCTGGCCCAAAGCCGAGTAACGGCGCCACGGCGGCGGCTGCCGACCGTTCAACGCTTGAATTTTATCAATCCAATGCGTCGACCTATGTCGCGGCACGACCTGCTACCATCTCGCCAGACCTGCTCGCGTTTCTGCCCCACCTGAAACCGGGCTGCCTCATCCTTGAGCTAGGCTGTGGCAGCGGGCATGACGCCGCCGAATTGGAGCGACTGGGGTTTGAGGTCGATGCCACAGACGGCGTCCCGGCCATGGCGGCAATTGCACGTGAGCGGCTCAGCCGTGGTGCAAGAGTGCTGCAGTTCGATGATCTTGATGCTGTCGATCACTATGATGCTGTTATCGCCTGTGCCTCGCTTGTCCACGTCCCCATCGACGAATTGCCCATAGTGCTCGAACGGGTGTGGCGCGCATTGAAGCCCGGCGGCTGGCATTTTGCGAGCTTCAAAACCGATGGCGAACCCGGGTGGGACAAGCACGGGCGATACTATAATTACCTAGACCGTGCTGGTGCGACCAGGGCTTACCAGTCCGCAGGCGCATGGGCGTCGTTGAGCTTCGAAAGCTATGACGGCACTGGCTATTTCAGCGAGCCTGCCAAGTGGCTGACCGTTACGGCTCAGAAGGTGGCTTAGGGTATCTGCGACAGCGCTGATATCGACCCTGCGATCATAACTCTGCGGCACCACCCAAAAAAAGGGCCGGTGCGTTGCCGCACCGGCCTTAGGATGTTCGCAGGAGGAACCTCTTGGGGGGCGCGCCGATGGCCTGAGCCGCAGGACCCGCCCCGATCTTGTCAATAATTATAGGCGCGCTCGCCGTGCTCGTTGATGTCCAGCCCTTCAGCTTCGACATCAGCCGATGGACGCAGGCCAATCGTGTATTTCAGCGCCAGGAACAGGATCAGCGATACACCGCCCGACCAGGCCAGGGTGATGCCCACCGCCTGCAGCTGGACCATCAGCTGGGCCATGATATCGTACTTCTCAGGATAGAAGCCCGCTGGCGTTACCGTGTAATCGAAATAGCCCTGGCCACCCAGTGACGGAGCCGCGCAGATGGCGGTGCCCAGCGCGCCGACGATGCCGCCAACGCAGTGGACGCCGAACACATCAAGCGTATCGTCATATTTCAGCGCCTTCTTGACGGTCGTCACGAAGAAGAAGCAGACGATCGAGGCCACAAAGCCAAGCACGATCGACGTCATCGGGGCAGCATAGCCGCTGGCAGGCGTGATCGCGACCAACCCTGCAACAGCGCCCGTGGCGGCACCGAGCAGCGACGGCTTTTTGTGGACGACCTGTTCGATGACGGCCCAGGCAACCGCTGCTGCCGCTGTCGCGACATAGGTGTTGATGAAGGCAACCGTCGTCACGCCATTGGCTTCCAGGTTGGAGCCTGCGTTGAACCCGAACCAGCCCACCCACAGCAGCGATGCACCGATCATTGTCATCGTCAGCGAATGGGGTGGCATCGGATCCTTGTTATAGCCGGTGCGCTTGCCGATGACGAGGCAACCGACCAGGCCGGCAATACCCGCATTGATGTGGACCACGGTGCCGCCTGCAAAATCAAGCGCGCCCTTGCCCCAGAGATAACCGGTATCGGTCGGATCGGCGGGGAGGAAATCAGGGCCCGCCCAGTACCACACCATGTGCGCAATCGGGAAATATACCAGGGTGAGCCACGCCACGACGAAGATCATCAGCGGGGTGAACTTCACGCGCTCTGCAAACGCGCCGACGATCAGCGCCGGGGTGATGCACGCAAAGGTCATCTGGAAGATCACGAACGCATATTCGGGCAGGTACACACCATTGGAGAAGGTGGCGGCGAAGGTGCTGGCGTCAACGCCCTGCAGCATCACCTTGGAGAAGCCACCGACGAACGGCGCGGTATCCCCGCTGCCCGCCGTGAACGCCATCGAATAGCCCCAGCACACCCACACCAGGCTGGCGACCGAGACGATCATCAGCACCTGCATGAGCACCGAAAGCATGTTCTTGGTGCGCACCAGGCCACCATAAAACAGCGCGAGGCCCGGCACCGACATCATCAGCACCAGCACGGATGATATCAGCATCCAGGTGGTATCGCCCTTGTTGACCATCGCGGCAGTCGGCACGAAGGGCGCGGCAGGGGCGGCGGCAGCGGCCACATCCTGCGCCCAGGCGGGCAGTGCGGCGATCAAGGCCGCCCCTGCACCCAAGGCGCCCGCCAGTTTCATAGAACGCGTCATCCTAGCCCCCTTCAAAGCGCGGTAAGATCGGTTTCGCCGGTGCGAATGCGCACCGCCTGGCCGACATCGAGTACGAAAATCTTGCCATCACCGATCGCGCCCGTGTTGGCGGCGACCTGCACCGTCTCAATCACGCGCGGCATCAAATCGTCGCCACAGACAATTTCGATCTTGATCTTGGGCACCATGTTGGTGGTGTATTCGGCCCCCCGGTAAATCTCGGTCTGGCCTTTTTGCCGACCAAAACCCTTCACCTCCGACACGGTCATCCCCGCAACGCCGATATCGGTCAGCGCTTCGCGAACCTCATCCAGCTTGAACGGTTTGATAATGGCAATTACGAGTTTCAAGCGCGTATCCCCCCAAAGCGAAAGCGTGCCTTATCCCCCAGCAAAGGCCGTGCCAGACGCAAGTTTATCGCTGTTTTGCGGGGTTTGGCGCAATTATGTGGCGATCGACGACCGCGAAACAGCGCCACTAGAGTCAAATTTTTGTGCAGTTGCGAAGGCGTGCCCGAAAAACAGGCAGTCAGCGTGCGACTGATGCAACGATCGCCCGTGCCGCCGCCAGATCATCGTCATGCACCATCACCCGCACCGGGATGAAGAACGAGCTGCCATCGGCGATGCTGGCATTGCCATCGAACGCGACCGCCGGAATATCTTCCGATTCAAGCCTGCCAATCAGGATATGCGCTTCGTTGCGATCGAAGCGGCCAAGTTCGACGAGCGACACGCCCTCAAGCCTCGATAACGGGCAGCACCGTCTGCACGCGCACCGGCAGGCCATCGATGCTCTTATTGCGGGTGGCGATCGTGGCGAGCCGCGCAACGGGGTCTTGCTGCGCATGGAACCGCACCAGCGTGTCGCGCTCCTTTTCCAGCGTCATGCGGGGCACCGCCCAGCCGCAACTCGTCTGCAAACTGTCGACCGTAATATCGAAAATCTGGCGGGTACCGGGCAGCAGCGGGAAATGTGCGGCGAGTTCATCAAAACCCGGATCGCCAATCACGGTAAAGCTGCCCCGCCCATAAAGCCGCATGATCAGCGCCGGATTGTCGAACGCACAGAACATGATGGTGATGCGCCCGTCCGCCGCGAGATGCGCCTGTGTCTCGTTGCCCGATCCGCCCAGATCAAGATAGGCGACCCGGTTGGGGCCGAGCACGCGGAATACATCCGTCCCTTTGGGGCTCAGGTTGACGCGGCACCCCTCTGCGGCGGTCGCAACAAAGAAAACCGGCTGCTTGGCGATGAAAGCGCGGTGCTTGTCATTGATCGCGTCGAAGAATTCCACGGTCGGCCTCGCTTATCATTGGCACAAACTTGTTTACGCTGATTGCATATCGATCGCCAATCCACCTCGCCATCAACCTTGTCTACCGGTAACGTTCGAAACTCGAAAGCAGCCGATCGAGCTTGCGGCGGAATTGGGCATCGACGTCCACCCAGTATGTGAGAAGGCGCTGCGGGCCGAGGTTGCGCGTCGCTTTCAGGAAGTGAATGCCGAATCGATTGAGGGCATCAACAAATGGGTCGAAGAAAACGGCCTGCCGCTGGAGCGATATCGCCAACTTTAAACAGCCGACAGGGTGCCCGGATATTACTTCAACCCGTTCGTCCCGAGCGAAGTCGAGGGGCTTGCAACAGTTTCTGAGCGAAGTGGCCTAAAAATGCTGGTCACCAGCAATGTCACCCCGCGCAGGCACGCACATATATTCATGCGCCAGAAGTAGCTGGATCCCCGCCTTCGCGGGGATAACGGTAGAGGTTATCGGCGCAACCCGATCAAACCGCCGTGCCCCCCACCGTCAGCCCGTCCACCAGCAATGTCGGCTGGCCAACGCCTGCGGGCACGCTTTGCCCGCCCTTGCCGCACATGCCTACGCCCTCGTCCAGCGCCATATCATCGCCGATGCCGATTACGCGAGTCAGCACGCTGGGGCCATCGCCGATCAGCGTTGCGCCCTTGATGGGGGCGCCGAGTTTGCCGTTTTCTACCAAATACGCCTCGGTGCAGCTGAACACGAACTTGCCCGACACGATGTCGACCTGCCCGCCGCCGAATGACTTGGCGAAGATACCCTTTTTCACACGGCTGAGCAGTTCGGCGGGGTTGTCCCGCCCGCCGCGCATGAAGGTGTTCGTCATCCGCGGCATGGGCGCATGCTGAAAGCTTTCGCGACGGCCATTGCCCGTGGGCGCAACACCCATCAGCCGGGCATTCAACCGATCCTGGATATAGCCCTTCAGGATGCCGTCCTCGATCAGGATATTTTCTTGGGTCGGCGTGCCCTCATCATCGATCGACAGTGAACCGCGCCGGTCGGCAATCGATCCGTCATCGACCACGGTGACGCCGGGCGCGGCCACGCGCTCCCCGATGCGGCCCGAAAAGGCGCTGGTGCCCTTGCGGTTGAAATCGCCCTCCAGCCCGTGCCCGATCGCTTCGTGCAACAGGATGCCGGGCCAGCCCGGGCCAAGCAGTACCGTCATCTCACCCGCCGGGGCATCAACCGAATCGAGGTTGACGAGCGCCTGTGCCAGCGCCTCATCAATCGCGCGGTTCCACGTTTCCGGCCCCATCAGCCGATCATAAAGATAGCGCCCGCCCAGCCCGAAGCTGCCGGTTTCGCGGCGGCCATTCTGTTCCACCACGATCGACACGTTCAGGCGGACGAGCGGGCGGATATCGGTGGCGACAAAACCATCGGCGCGGACGATTTCAATCACGTTCCACTGGCCGGAAAGCGACACCGAAACCTGCGCAACGCGCCGATCGCGGGCGCGGGCGGCGGCGTCGATCGTCTGGCACAAATTCACCTTGTCGGCGAAGGGCACCAGATCGAGCGGATCGGAATCGGTGTATAAATGCCGGTTGGTGGCGCGCGGCGGCGGCGCCTTGGCGCTGTCCGACGGGTCGATCAGCGCCATCGTTTCAGCAGCGCGACCGATCGCGGCCCCGCTGAGTTCATTGGCATGGGCAAAGGCGGTGGTTTCGCCAGAGACTGCGCGCAGGCCAAAGCCGCTCTGTGTGTCATAACTGGCCGTCTTCAGCCGACCATCGTCGAAACCGAAGGCCTCGGACTTGCGGTATTGCAGGTACAGCTCGCCATCATCGGCGCGGGCAAGCGCACTGGCGGTCAGCCGCTGCGCCTCTGCCGGGTCAAGCTGACCAGCGGGGTAAAGATAGCGGCGGGGATCAGGTGTGGCTGTCATGCCCCGCAATATAGGGCTCCCCCGGGCAACGTCGAGGGGGAGTGTTACAGGCTCGCCCCCGCCGGATGATCGGGCAGGGTTGCCTGACCCGCCCCGTCCGCCGCCCCGCCGATCAGCACGAAGCGCCGGTCGCAATAGCCGCAGTCGACATAGCCATGTTCATTGATCTGGAGCCACACGCGGGGATGGCCTAGTGCGGCGGGAATTCCGTCATGTGCGCCGTCGCACGCGACTCGGGGGCTCGTGACTCGGGTGATTTCGGGTGGCGGGACCATGGACAGCGCGATAGCAACCGTGCGTGACCACGACAAGCGATGGTCTTCACGCCGAAAAGGGACGCGAGCGATGATGTTCAAGCCAGTATTCGCGCGGCCATGGTCGGCAACTGGGCGGGCAAGCTGGAATACCGCGATTACAAGGCCGATCGCTGGTTCGGCCTGCCGGTGCGGGTCAGCATCGAGGTGATGCGCGACGGCCTGACGCTGATCCGCCACGCCGATTTCGACGATGGCCCCAAGACCGGCATCGTCACCATCACCAGCATTGCCTTGCTGGACCCGGCGACCGGCCGCGAGACAAGCGCCGGTTTTCGCAAGGGCCGCGACCCCGAACTGGAAACCGCAACGCTGCGGCTGACGCGTGCCGAAGCGCTTGATCGCTGGACGCTGGAGGAGCTGCACGACGGCACCGATGATGACCGCCCGGCCCGCATCCGCGCCACCACCCGGCGCGACGGCGCGACGATGGTGACGCTGAAGGAAGTCGATTTCCTGGACGATACCGGCGAAGCTTGGCTGACGCGCAACCGCACCACGCTGACAAAAGAATAAGCGGGAAAAGCTTGGCGCACGCGCAGCGGCAGCTTAAGCGGCTAGCCATGACCGAAGCCGCCATTTCCATCGATCACCTGTCGAAAACCTATAAGGGCGGCAAGCGCGCGCTGGACGATGTGAGTTTTGATGTGCCGCGCGGGCAAATTTTCGGGCTGCTCGGCCCCAATGGCGCGGGCAAATCGACGCTGATCAACATCCTGGCCGGGCTGGTGAACAAAACCGGTGGCAGCGCGACGATCTGGGGCTTTGATATCGACAAGCAGCCCCGCAATGCCAAGGTGTCGATCGGCATCGTCAACCAGGAAATCCTGTTCGATCCGTTCTTTACGCCTGTCGAGACGCTGGAAATCCAGGCCGGGCTGTACGGCGTGCCCAAGGCCAAGCGGCGATCAATGGAATTGCTGCGTGCGGTGCATCTGGAGGACAAGGCCAATGCCTATGCCCGCACGCTTTCCGGCGGGATGAAGCGGCGGCTGATGGTCGCCAAGGCCATGGTCCACACGCCCCCGGTGCTGGTGCTCGACGAGCCGACCGCGGGCGTCGATATCGAGCTGCGCAAGCAATTATGGGATTATGTCCGTGAACTAAACGCAGGCGGCGTCACCGTGGTGCTGACCACGCATTATCTGGAGGAAGCCGAGGAGCTGTGTGACCGCATCGCCATTATCAACCATGGCAAGCTGATCGCCAACGAACCAACGCGCGCTTTGGTGGGCATGGCGACGGAGAAGCTGGTCGAGGTGACGGTCGACCGCGACGTGGCAACGCCGCCGTCCGCTGTGTGTTTCCAGAAGATCGAGCTGAAGGGCGATCGCACGCTGGCGATTACCTACCGCAAGGACCAGGCCAATGCCGGCGAAGTGCTCGCCGCGGTGCAGGCCAGTGGCTACGGCATTGTCGACGTATCGACCCGCGAGGCCGATCTGGAGGATGTGTTCCTCAATCTGACGCGGGCCAGCAATTCTTCCCCCCTCCCGCTTGCGGGAGGGGTCGGGGGTGGGCCTGCATGAATGCCCGTCTGGCAGCCGAGGAACACTGCCCGTGCGCGGGAATTGCGAAACGCAGCAACGCCAGCTGAGCGGAAACTCTGGCAATACCTTGGGGCAAGTCGACTCGATGGACATAAGTTTTCCCGGCAGATTCCGGTCGGGCCATATTTCCCGGACTTTCTTTGCAGGGCAAAATGCTTGGTTGTTGAGATCGATGGCTATTCGCATGATGCTGATCCGGCACGCGATGCAAAGCGCGACGAATACCTCAACTCGCTTGGATATCTTGTGATGCGATTCACAAATGATGATGTGATGAATAATGTTGAGGGGGTGGTTGCAGCGATTGGCGCGGCTCTCGCGGACAGGCCCACCCCCAGCCCCTCCCGCAAGCGGGAGGGGAGTGAGTAATGAACCGATCTGACATCCTCATCATCGGGTCCGGCGCGGCGGGGCTCACCGCTGCGCTCAACCTTGCCGATCAATTCAAGGTCACCGTGCTTGCCAAGGGCGGGCTGAACGAGGGCTCTACCGCCTGGGCGCAAGGGGGCATCGCGGCGGTGCTGGAGCCGGGCGATACGTTTGACAGCCATATCGACGATACGATGGTGGCAGGCGCGGGGCTGAATGACCGGGCGACGGTGGAGTTCGTCGTCGAGAGCGCGCCTGCCGCCATAGCGCGGCTGGCGGAATTGGGCGTGCCGTTCAACATGGAAGGCAATCTGCCGCACCTGACGCGGGAGGGCGGGCATAGCCACCGGCGGATCGTGCATGTCGATGACGCGACCGGCTGGGCGGTGCAGGAGGCGTTGCAGCGCGCCGCGCACCTGCACCCCAACATCACGTTGGTGCCCGATATGGTCGCGATTGATCTGGCGACCGGCAAGCATGAGGAACGCTATTCGGGCTCAGGCCATGTCTGGGGCGTCTATGCTGTCAACCGCGCCACGGGGCGGGTGGAGCTGTTCACGGCGCGCGCGACGATTCTGGCGACGGGCGGTGCCGGGCGGACCTATCTGTTTTCCACCGCGCCCAGGGGGGCGACGGGGGACGGCATCGCGATGGCGTGGCGCGCGGGCTGCCGCGTGTCGAACATGGAGATGATGCAGTTCCACCCCACCTGCCTGTATAATCTGGACGTCAAGAACTTCCTGATTACAGAAGCGGTGCGCGGCGAGGGCGGGCATTTGCTGATCCCCGAAACCGGAT
>JBBQDD010000063.1:0-10846 GCA_038319335.1 Sphingomonadales bacterium | reverse complement strand
ATGGCAACGCGCGAACGGCGCGGCTTCTGGGCCAGCTTCCAGTATTTCACGCTAATCGGCGGGCAGTTGCTGGCATCTGGCGTCACCCTGATCCTGGTCGCCCTGCTTGACGAGGCGGCGATGGAAAGCTGGGGCTGGCGGATCGCCTTTGCGCTCGGCGCCGCGCTCGCGCTGCTCGTGTACCTGCTGCGGCGGCAGCTGGCGGAGACTGCGGCGTTCGAAAACCTGGCCAAGGATCGCCCGAAATCGACCGCGCTTAGCCTATGGCGCGCGCACCCGCGCGAATTCCTGATCGTGGCGGCAATCAGCGGCGGCGGCAGCTGCGCTTTTTACGCCTATACCACCTATCTGCAAAAATTCTTGGTCAACACCAGCGGCTTCACCCGCCAGACCGCAACCGAGATCGCGACGTTGGCTCTGGTGGTTTTCATGCTCAGCCAGCCATTGTTCGGGCATTTCTCCGACAAATTCGGGCGCAAGCCGATGCTGTTGCTGTTCGGCTTTGGCGGCATGATCGTATCCGTGCCAGTGTTTCAGGCGCTCGCCACTGCCGCGAGCCCAGGCCAGGCACTGGCGATTGCGCTGGTGCCATTGCTGTTGCTCAGCGCGTACACATCGATCAGCGGGCTGATAAAGGCAGAGCTGTTCCCCGCCCACCTGCGTACGTTGGGCGTCGCCCTGCCCTATGCCATCGGCAACACGATCTTTGGCGGCACGGCGGAATATGTCGCGCTCAGTTTTAAATCGGCAGGCATGGAATCGGGCTTTTACTGGTACGTCACCGCCGTCATCGGCATGGCAACCATCGGCTTCCTGCTGCTGCCCGACACAAAGAAGACGAGCCTGATCGCGGATGATTGAGCCTCGGGGCGATACCGCTTTCCAGCGACCCGCTTCAAACCGATCGTTCCACCATCAAAAATTACGCGCGTCGGCGAACACGCTGTCGACGGTGCTTCCAGGGCGTTTCAGCGCGGCCTCGACCCGCTTACGACCCTCATAATAATCAAGCGCCCGCCCCGTCTCGCCACGCCGCTTCAGCATGGCAGCGTCGGCGTCAGACAGCGTGCCGCCGCCGGCAACAAGGTCGCAATACCCCTCGCGTAGCCAAGCCGGGTAGCGCCAATCAGCCAGCAGCCCGAAATGCGAACGGATCAGCCCATGGGTGCGTTCATGCGCGATTACGCCCGACAAGCTGCGCCGCCCGCCCCGCACCGCACCGGTGAAGATCACGTCGTTGGCGGGATCACCCTTGTTGACGATAATCGTTTCGAGAACCGGGCGGGAAATGGCGATCGCCGTGGTCGATCCCGGTGCCAGTACATACCACCGCCACCCGCCATGGGTGAGGAAGATCCGTCGACCATAGCCCTGACTGGCGATCGGGCTGGCCCGCAGCAGGCGATCTGCCTTACCAAGCATAGCTGTGGCGGCGGCGGCTGTGACGGGCTTTTCCGAGTAAATTTCGGTATCGCCGATGCGAAGATGATGTGGAAAGGCAAGCGCTTCGGGAACGATCGTGCAAAAACCCAGTGCTACACCGATTGTCCCCAATGCCGTCGTCAGCCATTTACGCATTGCTCAGCTCCTTCAGTGATGTTGCCCCGCGCTGCGGATGCCGCGCTGCGCTGCCAGCTCGGCCGTGAAAGCCGCTTCGGCGGAATCGACCTGGCGAGTGAGCTCGCCGGGATCGACAAAGGCATCGGCATTGCCCGCCAGTTGCGCCGCGCGCTTTTTTTCCATGTCGAAGAAATCGGGGTGAAAATTGACGAACACGTCCGCCTTCGTCGCGCGCAAGCGGCGGAAGGTGCGGGCGAAATCGGCAGCTGCCTGCGGGTAGCTGGGATCTCCGATCAGCGCTTGCCCCGCCACGGTCAGGCTGGTCGCAAAAATCACGCGCTTGCCCGCCGCAACCGTCGTCCAGCTAACGCCGCCGCGCGTGTGCCCGGGCGAAAGGATTGCGGTGAGCACCACGGGCCCTACCGCCACGCGCGCACCATCTGCGATCACGCGATCAGCGCGCACCGCCGGAAACCCGGCGAGCCCGGGCCGTCCGATCGTCTTGCCCGCCGCCAGATCGGCGGCCTCACCCGGGGTGGCAACGATGCGTGCGCCCGTCAGCCGCTTCAGCTGTGCCAGCCCGCCCGCATGATCGAAATGGCTGTGGTTGAGCAGCAGGTAACGCACATCGCGCAACCGAAAGCCAAGCGCGCGGATGTTGGCAGCGATGATCGGCGCGCTTTCGGGCAATCCTCCGTCGATCAGCACATGCCCGCCGGGGCCGGTCACCAGAAACGCGCTCAGCCCTTCGGTGCCGACATAATAGACATTGCCCATCATCCGGAACGGCGGGAACGGGCGGTTCCAGACGATCCGCTGTTCGGCAGTCTGCGCGTGCACGGGTGGGGATGCCGCCGCCGCGATGGCCAGCAGCAGCCCTGCGCGCACCGCGGCGCTGATCACCGCCTGGGCTTCCTGAACCGGAAGGCAAACCGATCGGTATTGCCGCGCACGCTGGGATCGAACACCAACTTGGTGTGATCGTCAGCGGCGACCTTCAACAGATCGCTCTCGCCATCCAGCACAAACCCCGCCTTCAGGAAATCAGCTTTCACCACTGCCGGATCGATCCGGTGGAGCTTGTCCACCACCACCCGGGTATCCCCCGCCAGCCCGACATGATCGACTACCGCGACAATGCCGCCGGGCTTGGTCGCCTTGTACAGTGCGGCGACGAACGCGGCCGGGTCAGCGCGCGGAATCTTGTACTGCGCGCTCTCCCAATACAGGTCGTGATAGGACAAGTGCAGCATCGTGAAATCAAGGCTGTTGGCGGGCGCGGCGAAGGTTTCAAACGGATAGCTCGCCTGCGTGACATTGGGATTGCGCGTGATCAGCGATGTCCAGATCGCCTTGCCCTTGTCATCGGTGGGCAGGAATTGCGTGGGTTCATAGGCAGTCACCCGCCCCTTTGGCCCCACCGCCCGCGCCATGATCTCGGTGTAATAACCAGCGCCCGCCATGATATCAGCCGCCTTCATGCCGCGTTTCAGCCCGGCAAAGGCGAGCATTTCCGCAGGCTTGCGTCCCGCATCAAGCTTCAGCTGATCCGCTGGGCGACCGGGCGCGGCGACTGCGGCAGCAATGGGGGACGAGCCAGCGGCGTCGCGCGCAAATGCGGGGGCGCTGAGCGCGATGGCGCTGGCGGCAAGCAGCATGGTCAGCGAACGCATCAGGCAGTCCCTCTCCAAATGGTGTGTTGAGTGGACAATACAGTGTGCAGTCGCCGGGGGCAAGCGCGTGGCGAGGGTGGATCAGGCGGCGCGCGGCACGATCTTGTCGAGTGCGCCATTCAACCGGCGCTTGGCTTCAACGATGTCGTGGCGTTGCTGAAGCCGAAGGAAGAAGCCGTCGGACATACGGAAATACCGCGACAGCCGCAGGTCCAACTCGGCATCCACCGGACGTACGCCGTTGATCACCGCAGCAATCTGCTCCGGTGCAATATCGACATCGCGAGCAAGCTGCTCAACACTCAGCTCTTCTGGCTCAAGAAATTCGCTGACCAGCAAATCACCGGCATGGGCGTTCTCCAGCCAGTCTGGATCAGTGATAGTCTGCAATTTCGACGTCATATGCGTCTCCGTCCTTCCAGACGAAACATATGCGCCATTGCATGTTAATGGAAATAGAATGTTGCCCAACCCGGTCGCCCGAAAGCTGATGGAGCCGGTTCCCCGGTAGATTTGCAAGCTCGTCAAGCCCGAGAGCAGCATCAAGCAGCGTCAGCTTGCGCATCGCCCGTTGCTGGATTTCGGGCGGAAACTTGCGGCTCCGTTCACGGTTCCAAATTCGCTCGGTTTCCGGGTGGGCGAAGGTGCGGATCATTGCTTGTCCCAATTATTCAGGCCAAGAGATCTGATAATCTCAATAGTTGCCGACGCAACAAGTAAAAAATAAACTAGTGGTTTATAGTATGTATTATTAATGACTTATCGCGAATAATCGCCGAAACAATATCTCACCGCCCCCGTCGTGAACTCCCCGGCATGCCGCCGCCGAACTTCTGGCTCTTCCCGTACCGCGTCTTGCGCGTACCCGGCTTGCCTTCATTTGATCGCCCCATCACCGGCGCCTTGCGCTCATCGGCCGGCAGCCCGAGCTCTTCTGCTTCCAACGATCGGATTTCGTCGCGCAGCCGGCCGGCTTCCTCGAACTCCAGGTCGGCGGCGGCTGCGCGCATCTTTTTCTCCAGCGACTCGATGTATCCGCGCAGATTGTGGCCAACCATATGGGGGCGATCGCCCGCGCCATCGGCGTCGATCTCCACTGTCACCTGATCGCGGCTCGCGACGTCCTTGATGATGTCGCCGATGGTGCGGCGGATCGTGGTGGGGGTAATGCCGTGCAGCGTGTTGTACGCCAGCTGCTTTTCGCGCCGCCGCCCGGTTTCATTCATCGCGCGTTCCATCGATCCCGTGATCCGGTCCGCGTACAAAATCACCCGCCCATCCACGTTGCGCGCGGCGCGGCCGATCGTCTGGATCAGGGATGTTTCGCTGCGCAGGAACCCTTCCTTGTCGGCGTCGAGAATCCCCACCAACCCGCATTCGGGAATATCCAGCCCTTCGCGCAGCAGGTTGATGCCGACCAGCACGTCATACACCCCCAGTCGCAGATCGCGGATCAGCTCGATGCGTTCCAGCGTCTCGACGTCCGAATGCATGTAGCGGACCTTCAGCCCGGCCTCGTGCATGAACTCGGTCAAGTCCTCGGCCATCCGCTTCGTCAACGTGGTCACCAGCGTGCGATAGCCAAGCTCGGCGGTTTTGCGGGCTTCGTTGATCAGGTCCTGCACCTGATCCTCCACCGGCTTGATCTCAATCGGCGGGTCGATCAGGCCAGTCGGCCGGATCACCTGTTCGGCGAACACGCCGCCGGTCTGCTCCATTTCCCAGCTTCCCGGCGTGGCGGAGACATAGGTGGTCTGGGGGCGCATCGCCTCCCATTCGTTAAAACGCAGCGGGCGATTGTCGATGGCGCTGGGCAGGCGGAAGCCGTACTCCGCCAGCGTCAGCTTGCGACGATGGTCGCCGCGCGACATGCCGTTGATCTGGCCGATTGTGACGTGACTTTCATCGACAAACAGCAGGGCGTTTTCGGGCAGATATTCGAACAATGTCGGCGGCGGTTCACCCGGCATCCGCCCGGTGAGGAAGCGCGAATAATTCTCGATGCCTGCGCAGCTGCCGGTTGCGGCGATCATCTCCAGATCGAAATTGGTGCGCTGTTCCAGCCGCTGCGCCTCCAGCAGCTTGCCCTCGCCCACCAGCTCCTTCAGCCGCTCGGTCAGCTCGAACTTGATCGCCTCCATCGCCTGTTTCAACGTGGGGCCGGGCGTGACGTAATGCGAATTGGCGAAGACGCGAACATAATCCAGGCTCGCCACCTTCTTGCCGGTCAGCGGATAAAATTCGACAATCTCCTCCACGTCGTCGCCAAAGAACGACACGCGCCAGGCGGTATCCTCATAATGCGACGGGAAAATCTCCAACGTGTCGCCCTTCACCCGGAAATTGCCGCGCGAAAAGCCCGCATCGTTGCGCTTGTATTGCAGCGCCACCAGCTTGCGAACAATCTCCCTCTGATCGACCACCTGGCCCTTTTTCAGATCAAAAATCATCGCCGAATAGGTTTCGACAGAACCGATGCCGTATAGGCAGCTGACCGAGGCGACGATGATCACGTCATCGCGTTCCAGCAGCGCGCGGGTGGCCGAATGGCGCATCCGATCGATCGATTCGTTTACCGATGATTCCTTTTCGATATAGGTGTCTGACCGGGCGACATAGGCCTCCGGCTGGTAATAATCATAATAGCTGACAAAATATTCGACGGCGTTTTCGGGAAAGAAGCTTTTAAATTCGCCGTATAATTGCGCGGCCAAAATCTTGTTCGGGGCCAGTATGAGCGCCGGGCGCTGCAGCGTTTCGATCACCTTGGCCATGGTGAATGTCTTGCCGCTGCCAGTCACCCCCAGCAGCACCTGATCGCGCTCGCCCGCCAGTGCCGCCTCCGTCAGTTCCTTGATCGCGGCCGGCTGGTCACCCGCCGGCTGATAGTCGGATGACAGCACGAAGGCGCGCCCACCCTCCAGCTTGGGCGGGCGTTCCGGCCGGTGCGGCACGAAGCTGATGCCGGTTTCGGGCTCGTCGAGGCTGGTGCGAATCTGGATGGCCATGGGGGAACATATGGAGCACGCGGGCGCGGGGTGCAATCGATCCGCGCCGGGAAAGACGACCCCGCGCAATTTCAGATTGACATCGGTCGCCGGAACAGAAAAAGAACATTTAGATGCGCGCAAATCGCAGCAGCGCGTCATGGGGGAGGGAATGCCATGATCGGCTATGCAACTTTGGGCACGAACAACATCGCCGCCGCGCGCACCTATTACGATGCGCTGCTGGGCAGCATCGGCGCTGGCCGGATCATGGAATTTGGGGACGAACTCGGCGGCTTCACGATGTGGGGCACGAGCTGGGAAAAGCCGGGTCTTGCCCTCACCACGCCATATGACAAGAACCGGGCTACGGTAGGCAATGGCAGCATGATCGCGCTGACGGTGGATACGCGGGACAAGGTGGACATGCTCTACGCCAAGGCGATTGAACTCGGCGGCACGTGCGAAGGCCCACCGGGACTGCGCGGTGATGAGGGGCCACAGGCATTTTATGGCGCCTATTTCCGCGACCTGGATGGTAACAAGTTGTGCGTTTTCCGGACGGGCCCTGCCTGATCGAAAGGGAAGCTGATCGGAAGGGAATTGGCGGTGCATCCAGCCGGGCGGGTCTCGCGTAGCTTGGGCCGAACCACAGGAGCTTTACCATGAGCCTGAATCGCCGCACTTTTCTGACCACATCCACGATCGCCGTCGCTGTCACCGCATCAGGTGGCGGGGCTGTGGCTTTTGCCGCAAAGCCCCGTTTTGAAGTGAATTTCAGCGAAGCGCAGTGGAAAAAGCGACTGACACCCGCGCAATTCCGTACGCTGCGGCAGGAAGCCACCGACACGCCGTTCAAAAGCCCCTATCTGAATGAGCACCGCGCGGGGCTGTTCACCTGCGCCGGCTGCGCGCTGCCGGTGTTTTCGTCCAAGGCGAAATATGACAGCGGCACCGGCTGGCCCAGCTTTTTCCAGCCGCTGCCGAATGCTGTCCATACCGAAACCGATACGCTGCTGGGTTTTGAACGGGTCGAGGTGGAATGCCGGCGCTGCGGCGGGCATTTGGGCCATGTGTTCGACGACGGCCCCCAGCCGACTGGCAAGCGTTACTGCATGAATGGAACCGCGTTGAAGTTTGTGCCCGGCAAGGCTTGAGGGTTGGGGCGTGAGGATTCGCGCGTAAGGATTGGCTGATTTACCAACCTGCCCTAACCCTACAGCACCACACCTTAAATCTGGATCGTCATTCCCGCGCAGGCGGGAATCCAGCTCCTGCGTGCCGGTGACGGACTCCCGCCTGCGCGGGAAGGGGGAGGGGGACGGAAATTGCACGGAAGTGACGGACATGGGGCGACACAGATAAACAGCGCGGTGCTCTCGTGACGTGCAACCGATGTCTGTTTCACCTTCCAGTCACTCCGGGCTTAGCCCGCGGTCCAGCTGTCCTCGCCGCGCCGTTAGAACAATAGCGGGATTCCGGGTCAAGCCCGGGATTACGGGGTGGAAACAGGCCACATCAGCCGCGCGGTGAACCTGCCACCGTTGTTCTGCATCACCCTATTCTGCTACACCCCACGGGCTCGCTGGGAACGCAAACCCAGGCCATTTACTAACGCACCACGGGCCGCCACCACCGCGCGCCCGTCAGCGCACCACGCGGTAGGCGATCAGCCACATCACGACGCCGATGACGGCAGCTATTGCCGCCAGCACCAGGCTGGTGGCCGCCGCGCTTGCCCAGCGGAACAGCAATGTTTGGAAGTCGCTGGGTGGCGCGTCGAACAGGCCAAAACCATAGGTCTGGCCGAAAACGAAGACGATAAAGCCCGTGGCCGCGCCCACCATCGCTGCGTGCCCCACCCGCCTGCGGCCGGACAGGTGCATGAAAATCCATACCGGGGTTGCCACCGCCGTAATCGCCAGCGCACACACCAGCGACCCCAGCACGAAAGCCGCCACCAGTGCCATCGGGCCCGGTGCCGCACCGCCCGCGTTCGCCCCCAGGGCCATTAATCCGGCGCAGATCGCGCCCCCGATCAGCCCGCCCGTCGCCACCGCCAGCCCGGCGCGATCAAGCGTGGTTTCGCGCCGCGCATCATCCATTGCCATGCCGCTTACCTGCACCGAACGCTAACCCCCGTCATGATCCCCGCAACGTTACCAACCGACTCGCTTTCAAGTCCGTAGTTTAGCGCATTTCGCGGACGCGGGGGGTATCAAGACAGGCCAGCAATGCCTTGCGCGTCATCGGCTTTGTATCAGCGGGGGACGTATAGGACGCTATCCGGGTGGGGCGGCCCAACGCCACCGTATCGAACGAGCCAGATTGGCGGGTGCAGGCCATCGCCGCCGCGAGCAGCCGGGGCGGGGTGAAATACCCCTCGCTGCTCAGCCGGAAGGTGCCCCAGTGGATGCCGATGGCGCGCGACGCGCCGAGCCTGCGCGCCACCTCCACCGCATCGACCGGGCCGATATGGCTGCCGCTGGCCATTTGCCCGGGGAAGAACCGAAACGCCCCAATGGGAATCAAGGCAAGCCGCACCGGGCCATAACGCGCTGCCTCATCCGCCCATTTCAGGTCTCCGGCACCAGTATCACCTGCGAAAAACAGGTTGCCGCCGGGCAGCCGCACGACAAAGCTGGACCACAGGGCGCGGTTCCGGTCGCTGATCCAGCGCGTGCTCCAATGGTGGTTGCGGGTCACGATCACATCGATGCCGGGCCGCACCGTCACCTGCCCGCCCCAATCCAGCGTTCGGGCAGGCACACCGGCCTGCGCCATCACGCCATCATTGCCCAGCGATGCCACCACCAGGGGGCGATCCCGGTCCCAAAGCCGTTTCAGCGTGGCAAGATCCATATGGTCATAATGATTGTGGCTGACCAGGATCAGGTCGATCCGGGGCAACCGGTCAAACGCGATGCCCGGTGGCGCGACGCGGCCCGGCCCAAACCCGTAAGGCCCTGCCCCGTTCGACCAGATTGGGTCGGTCAGGATGTTGATGCCCTGGGTTTGCACGAGCACCGTCGCATGCCCCACCCAGGTGACCAGCATCTCACCGCCCGCCACCCGCGCGGGAATGGCGTGCGGGGTAACGCGCACCCGATCAGGCCAGACGGGCGAGGAAGCGGCATCGGCCCCGCTCAGCCAGCGCCGCAAATAGCTGGCGGGTGATTGGCGTGCGGCCCCCGGCATCTCGTCATCCGGGTCAGGATTGCCGAACCGTTCGCCATCATAATGGCCGGTGGCGGGGCCGCGGTAATAGCGCGCGTCCAAAAAGTGCGGCACGATCGTCAGCGCCAGGCACAGGCCGATGACGACCAACAGCAACAGTTTTCCGGCCAGGCGCAACAGGCGAACGATCATTGCGCCTCCGTGTCATAACCCCCGCACGCTCGCAAGCGGAGCGCCCCAAATACGGTAACGCCGTCGCACCTTGCCGAGCGGGGTTGGGGGCGGTTAGCGTTGGGGATGAGCATGTTTACTTTGGTGGTGCCGGCGGCGCTGGCGGCGAGTTCCGTTGCGTTTCCGGCAGATGTTGCGCGGGCGCGCGTGGGATTTGATCGCGGGCGGATAACGAGCGTGGCGGCGCAAGGGTTGGCCGATCGGGCAACGCGCCGCCGGGTGCGCGCAAGCGATCCGGTGCGGGTCGCCTCCATCTCAAAGCTCGCGGTGGCGATGGCGGTGATGCGGTTGGTGGATCAGCACCGGATCGATCTTGACCGTGATGTGTCCGCTTATCTGGGCTGGTCGCTGCGAAATCCTGCCCTGCCGGATGTGCCGATAACGCTTCGGCAGTTGCTGTCGCACACCGCCGGGGTGCGCGACGGAGCGGGCTATGTGCTGGCGCTGGACGGCGACCTGCCCGGCCTGCTGGCGAAGCCCGGGGCATGGGATGCGCGACCGCCGGGCAGCTATTTCAGCTATGCGAACCTGAATTTCGGCATCGCCGCCGCGGTGATGGAGGGCGCCATGGGGGAGCGGTTCGACACGCTGATGGCGCGGCTGGTGTTCACGCCGCTGAAGCTGGACGCCTGTTTCAACTGGACGACATGCAGCGACCGCGCGGTGCGGCATGCCGTGGTGCTGTACCGGTCAACCGGCGAGGTGGCGGCGGATGATCGCCATGGCCAGCGCCCCGCCTGCCCCGGCGGCCCGGCCAGCGATGGCAGCTGTGACCTGGCCCGATACCGGCTGGCGCGCAACGGGGCGTTCCTGTCGCCACAAGGCGGCATGCGGATCGCGATGCCCGATCTGGCCCGGCTGGGCATGGCACTGGCGGGGCGGGTGCCGGGTTTCCTGTCGCCGCAAAGCCTGGCGATCATGGCCGCGCCGCAGTGGCGATATGACGGGCAGAACGGCGATATCGAGCGCGGAATTTTCTGCGGCTATGGCCTGGGCGTGATGATCCTGGCCCTGCCCGGCCGCCCCGTCGCCTGCCGCGATGATCCCTTTGGCGATGGTCGCACGCGCATCGGCCATGCAGGTGAAGCTTACGGCCTGCGATCAGGCTTGTGGATCGATCCTGCCACGGGAAAGGGCACCGCGTATTTCACCAGCGCGGTGGCCGACGATGCGCCGGTTGGGCCGCGATCCGCCTTTAACGCAGTGGAAGAAGTGATG
>JBBQDD010000062.1:0-11196 GCA_038319335.1 Sphingomonadales bacterium | reverse complement strand
CCTTGAGATCCGGCAAGCCATCGCCGGTTGACGCGCTGACGAAGAATATTTCCTCGAACGGTACGGCTTCGTTCAGCCGCTTGGCATGACCCAGCAGCCGTTCCTTTTCCGCGATATCGACCTTGTTCAGGATCAGATATTTGGGCTCGCGGCGGTGCTTCAGCCCCTCTGCGATGGCCATCACCTTGGGGCCGATGCCGCCCTTGCCATCCACCACCAGCGCGATCACGTCCGCCCCTTCTGCGCCGGACCAGGCGGCGGCGACCATCGCTCGATCAAGCCGGCGTTTGGGTTCGAAAATGCCGGGGGTGTCGACCAGCAGGATCTGCGTATCACCCTCAATCGCAACGCCCATCAGCCGCGTACGCGTGGTCTGCGCCTTGGGGCTGACGATCGCGACTTTTTGCCCGACCAGCGCATTGACGAGCGTCGACTTGCCCGCATTGGGCGCACCGACGACGGCGATCAGGCCGCAGGATTGTTGGGTTTCAGTCATCAAATTTTTCCGTCACCCCGGAATTGGTCCAGGGTCCACTTGGGTTTTGGGGTAAACATGGGTTGCTCTTGCGCCAGCGATGGTGCGGGAACAAGTCTGGCGTTGTTATCAGGAGGAAAGCTGCGCGAGCAGTGCCGCCGCTGCCGCCGTCTCCGCTTCCTGCTTCGACGTGCCTGTGGCGCTTGCTTCGGCGAGTTTGCCGATGCTGACGCGCACCGTGAACACTGGAGCGTGTTGCGGGCCAGATCGATCGGTGATGGCATATTCCGGCGGGCGGCGATTCTGGGCGGCGGCCCATTCCTGCAGCGCTGATTTGGGGTGCTGGGGCGCGCGGGCCTGGGTGGTGACGCTGTCGCCCCATAGCCGCCTGATCGCAGCGCGGGCGGCGGGCAGGCCGTGATCAAGGTACAGCGCGCCGATCAACGCCTCCATCACATCGCCCAGCACGTTGTCGCTATCCGCAGCGCCGTCGTCGCGCGCTTGTTTGCCCAGTTTCATGCGGCCTGCCACGCCGTGCGCCCGGGCAACCCCGGCGCACGCCGGGCCCGTCACCAGCGCGTTGAGCCGCTTTGACAACTGGCCCTCCGGCTCGCCTGCGAACAATTCATACAGCCATTCGGCGATGACGAGCCCCAGCACCCGATCACCCAGAAATTCCAGCCGTTCGTAATTGGCGGCGGCCTGGCTGCCATGCGTCAGCGCGCGGTGATACAGCGCCGCATCCACCGGTTCGGCCCCCAGCAGCGCCGTCAACCAGGCGCCGATATCGCTATCGGTCAAAAACCGCCCCCGATTCGCCCCCAGCGTGCAGCGGTGAACCACGTCCAGGGCAGGAACCAGCTGGCATTGCCATCGGTGGAGAAGAACATCATCACCGCCTTGCCTTCCAGATTGCGGGTCGGGACAAAACCGATGCCCTGGCCGATGACGGGCGGAAAGCGGCTGTCCGCGCTGTCGTCGCGGTTGTCGCCCATCATGAAGACATGGTCTGCGGGCACGGTGTATAGCCCCGTATTGTCGGCAGCGGTCTCACCGCGATCGAGCACGTTATAGCTCCGGCCGCCAGGCAAGGTTTCACGATATTGCGGATAGCGGCAGATCGGCTTGCCGTTGTCGCTGTCCTGAAAATCCACCGAGCTTTGGTAGTTCGGGGTGATCGGGACGGTGAAATCGGCGATCCGCTGTTTCGGCACCGGCACGCCGTTCAGGATCAGCTGGCCCTGCCGCATTTGGATAGTGTCGCCGGGCAGGCCGATGACGCGCTTGATATAATCCTCGCTATCGCCGGGCGGTGCCTTGAACACGGCGACATCGCCGCGTTCGGGCAGGGTCGCAAAAATCTGGCCGGGGATCAGCGGCAGGCTGAACGGCAGGCTGTAGCGCGAATAGCCATAGTTCCATTTCGATACGAACAGATAATCGCCGATCAACAGCCGCGGCAGCATCGATTCCGACGGAATGTTGAAGGGCGAGAAAAAGAAACTGCGGAAAATGCTGACGATCAGCACCAGCTTCACCAGAAACGTGACAGTTTCGCGCGTTTCGGTGCGCAACGGTGCCTTAATGGCGGCGGCGGCTGGAGTATCGCTCATATGCAGGCTTTGCTTGGGGCCGATTGCGCCGTCAAGCGTGGCGTTTGCGGTGGTACGGGCTGTTATGGGACGCTAGAGCCTGTCCGGTTCGTCCCGACCCTGCAATTGCCCGTGCTGATTTGGAGAAATGCCGATGTCATCCCCCGATTGGCGCGCGATTGAGGGATTGGCGCCGCCTCGCCTCGAAACGCTGTTCGCTGATGATCCGGGCCGCGTCGCGCGCTTCAGCGTGGATGTCGCCGGGCTGTATTTCGACTGGTCGAAAACGCATCTGACGGCAGAGGCGGTGGCAGCGTTTGAGGCACTGGCGAAGGCGCAGGATCTGTCCGGCAAGCGCGAGGCGATGTTCCGGGGCGAAGTAATCAACGTCACCGAAGGCCGCGCCGCCGAACATAGCGCCGAACGCGGCGTGGGTGCCGACGACAGTGTGACGCGCGCCGGGATGCTCCATGCCCGCATGCGCGCGCTGATCGACGCGATCGAGAGGGAGGCGCTGGGGCCCATTGCGCATATCCTGCATATCGGCATTGGCGGATCGGCGCTTGGCCCCGATTTGCTGATCGACGCGCTGGGCCGGGATGAAGACCGGTATGAGGTCGCTATCGTCTCCAACGTCGATGGCTGCGCGCTGGAAGAAGCGTTTGCGCGCTTCGATCCTACCGCGACCCTGCTCGTCATCGCCTCCAAAACCTTCACGACCACCGAAACACTGCTGAACGCGACCAGTGCGCTTGAATGGATGCGCGAGGGCGGGGTGGAGGACGCCTATGGCCGGGTGGTCGCACTGACGGCGGCACCGGACAGCGCGGTCGCATGGGGCGTCGATGAAACCCGCATTCTGCCCTTTGCCGAGTCGGTTGGGGGGCGCTATTCGCTCTGGTCGTCGATCGGGTTTCCCGCCGCGCTCGCGCTGGGCTGGGAGGCGTTTGAGGAATTGCTGGAAGGGGCGGGCGAGATGGACCGGCATTTCCGGCTAGCCGCAGCGCACGAGAACGCGCCGGTGCTCGCCGCCTTTGCCGATCTGTTCTACACGCAGGTTAGGGCTGCGCAGACGCGGGCAACCTTTGCCTATGATGAGCGGTTGCGGCTGCTGCCAAGCTATCTTCAGCAGCTTGAAATGGAATCGAACGGCAAGAGCGTCGGGGCAGATGGCCAGCCGGTCGGCCGCGCGACGGCACCCGTCACCTGGGGCGGCGTGGGGACGGACGCGCAGCATGCCGTGTTCCAGCTGCTCCACCAGGGCGCGCACCTGATCCCGGTCGAGTTCATCGCAGTGGCGGAACCCGGCGATGCGCTGGACGATGCCCATCACGAGCAATTGCTGCTCAACTGCTTCGCGCAAGGGGCGGCGCTGATGAAGGGCCGTGCCAACGATGCCGACCCGGCCCGCGCCTATCCGGGGGACCGCCCCAGCGCGACCATCCTGATCGAAACGCTCGATCCCCGGTCGCTCGGCGCGCTGATTGCGTTTTACGAACAGCGCACTTTCGTGAATGCGGTGCTGCTGGGCATCAATCCGTTCGATCAATTCGGCGTCGAACTGGGCAAGGAAATGGCGAAGGCGGCGGCGCAGGGCGGGCTGGACTTTGATCCATCGACCACTGAATTGATCCAGCGGGCGCTGGGGTAACCCAAACCCGCCACCCACCGGCCGTCATGCTGAACTTGTTTCGGCATCCACCGTGCCACACATACCGCCGTACGTGATGCACGGTGGACCCTGAAACGAGTTCAGGGTGACGATGAAGGATAATCGATGACCACCTACGACTACGACCTATTCGTCATTGGTGCCGGCTCCGGCGGCGTCCGCGCGGGCCGCGTTTCCGCAGCGCACGGCGCCCGCGTGGCGATTGCGGAGGAACACCGCGTCGGCGGCACCTGCGTTATCCGCGGGTGCGTGCCCAAGAAGCTGCTGGTGTACGGTGCGCATTTTGCCGAGGATCTGGCCGATGCCCGCCGCTTTGGCTGGAACGTGCCTGATTGTTCATTCGATTGGCCACGCCTGCGCGACAATGTCCTGACAGAGGTCGACCGCCTGAACGCGGCTTACACCACGACGCTGGACAGCCACAAGGTTGAGGTGATCCTGGAGCGTGCCGAGGTGGCCGGGCCTAACGAAGTACGGCTGGCAAGCGGCAGGACGGTGACGGCGGGGCGCATCCTGATCGCCACGGGGGCCACGCCGCAATTGCTGCACTTTCCGGGCAGCGAACACGCGATTACCTCAAACGAAGTGTTTCACCTGCCCACCCTGCCCAAGCGCGTGCTGATCGCTGGCGCGGGCTATATCGCCAATGAATTTGCGGGCATTTTCCATGAGTTCGGAAGCACCGTGACGGTGGTGAACCGCAGCGATGCCATTTTGCGCGGCTATGACGAGCAGATTCGCGACCGGTTGCTGCAAATCTCGATGGGCAAGGGCATCCAGTTCCGGTTCAACACCGTGTTCAAATCAATCGTGAAGCAGGATGATGGCAGCATGCTGGTGGAATTCACCACGGGCGACCCGATGACGGTGGATTGCGTGATGTTCGCCACGGGCCGTGTGCCGTGCACCGAAGGGTTGGGGCTGGAAGCGACCGGCGTCGTGCTCGACAAGGGCGCGGTGAAGGTGGATGACGACAACCAGTCGAGCGTGCCCAGCATCTATGCGGTGGGCGATGTTACCAACCGGGTGCAGCTGACCCCGGTCGCGATCCGCGAGGGGCAGGCCTTTGCCGACACGATCTTTGGCAACAAGCCGACCCGCGTCGATTATGGCTGTATCCCCAGCGCCGTGTTCAGTCACCCGCCGATCGGCGCGGTGGGGCTGACGGAGAGCCAGGCCAAGCAAAAATACGGCGCGGTGCGCGTCTACACATCCGATTTCCGGCCGATGAAGAATGTGCTGGCCGGCCGCAACGAACGCGCGCTGTACAAAATGGTGTGCGACGCCGCGAGCAACCGCGTAGTGGGCCTCCACATGATCGGGCCGGAATCGGGGGAGATCATCCAGGCGGCGGCGGTGGCGGTGAAGGCCGGGCTGACGAAGGATGCGTTTGATGAAACGGTCGCGCTGCACCCGACGATGGCGGAGGAGCTGGTGTTGATGAAGTAGGCGGGGGCTTGACCGCTGTCGCTCAGACTTGGTGCTTCGGCGAAGCTATTGCGATGCCTGACAGCGGACGTTGCTCGACGTTCGATGATTCTGTTACGAAGCCGCATGGCCAATCCGTCTACAGAGCATTTGTGGTCCACTCTCTGGGCACGTTCCTCGCCCGCTGAAGACTTCCGGCTCCGCTTCGAGCTTGGGGGAGAGGAATTTGATAACACCGTCCAACAAGTTCCGCGCTTTCTTCAAGCGCACTCGCGGGCATCCGCCGTGGCTGACGCGTTATTTACCGGGGCCTGCGTAGGCGTAGTCGCGTGGAATGGTCGAACGCCATACCCTCCTGGTTTTCCTGATGATGTAAAAGACGGCTTTGTCGCCCTGCAATCTACGGGATTTGGAGCACCGCAGATCACCGAATGGTCGGCACGCCTTTATCCTGAACCGGCGGGCAATGAGGCAGAGATATGGACGTTACGCAGCTATGATCTGGGTCGGGACAAAGTTGCCCGAGACACGCTTCTTTGGCACGCCGTCGCGTCAGAAATGCCGATTTACCCCAGTGCTCCGGTCGTAATCTTCCTGATCGAACCCAACGTCCCTGTGATGCTGCATGTCTATGATGATAGAGGCATGGACTTGATTAGCGACGACCCAACCAAGCTCACGGGCCTTTATTCCGACTTCGCAGATTGGCTCCTATACTATGACCGCAACCGCATGGCGGCGATGTTTTAACTTCGCCCGCTTTTATTGCCTTACGCCCGAAAGTGGTCGAGCCGCTCATCACCCAAAACCAGCCGCCCCCCTACCCCAAAGCCACCCCAGAAATCGTAATCCGGTGCATCAGCCGCCGGTGCCCGTGATAATCGTTCATCGCCAGGTGCCACGTCGATCGGTTGTCCCACACCGCCACCGATCCCGGTTGCCACTGCACCCGGCACTGGAATTCCTCGCGCATCGCAACCCCGTACAGATATTGCAGCAGCGGCTGGCTTTCCTCGCGGGTCCAGCCTTCGAAGTGGAGGGTGAAGGCGGGGTTGACGTAGAGGATCTTGCGGCCGCTCACCGGGTGGCGGATCACGGCGGGGTGGACGGCGTTGGCGCGCACATCCTGCCCTTTCAGGTCGGCGGCCTGATCGGTTTTTGAATAGACGCCGTCGGGGCCATAGATGTGATCGGCGCTGTGCACCGCGCGCAAGCCCGCCAGCGTTGCCTTCAGCCCGTCCGATAGTGAATCATATGCCGCGCCCAGATTGGAAAACAGCGTGTCGCCGCCGACCGGGGGCAGCTCGCGCGCGACCAGGATCGATCCCATGGCGGGTACGGGGTCATAGCTGTGATCGGTGTGCCAGCCGCCGCCGATGTTGACGAACTGGGTCTCGGCTTTGCGTACTTCGGCAATTTCGGGATAGCCGCCATTCGCGGGGAAGTAATTATTGACGTCGATTTCGCCCCAGCGCCGGGCGAACGCGATGTGATCTTCAGGGGTCAGCGTCTGATCGCGGAGCAGGATGACGCCGGTATCGGCCAGCGCGGTGCGGATCGCGGCAAGGCCTGCATCGTCGATGGTGCGCACGTCTGCACCGGTAATTTCCGCCCCGCAATGCGCGGCCAGCGGCTTGATCTGCATTTCGCCCATGCTGCCTCTCCGATTTTCGTTGTCCGTTCAGTTGGCTTCAACCAGCCCCAGACCCGTTCGTCCTGAGCCTGTCGAAGGACTGCCTTTCTTATCGACGGTGGACAAGAAAGGCAGGGCTTCGACTTCGCTCAGCCCGAACGGAGGAGAGATGGGCTAAACACAACCTCACGCTTCGGCGCGCAGCATGGGCGATTGCAGGCGGTATTACCAGATATGCACGCGCTTTTCAGGGGCCAGGTACAGCTTGTCGCCGGGCTTCACGTTGAACGCGGTGTACCAGGCATCGACATTGCGGACGATGCCGTTGACGCGGAAGTAAGGCGGGCTGTGCGGATCGGTGAGCAGGCGCGCACGTGCAGCCCCTTCGCGCAGTTTCGACTGCCAGGCCTGCGCATAGGCCAGGAAGAAGCGCTGATCGCCGGTCAATCCGCCGATCACCGGAGCCTTGCCGTTCTTGGCCTGATAGCGCTGATACGCGCCATACGCCGCCTCAACACCGCCCAGATCGCCGATATTCTCACCCAGGGTCAGCTTGCCGTTCACCTTGGTGCCGGGCAGGCCTTCATAGCCATCATATTGCGCGGCAAGTGCCTCGGTACGCAGTTTGAAGGCTGCCTTGGCTTCCGGCGTCCACCAATTTTCGAACTTGCCGGTGGGGCCAAACTGGCTGCCCAGATCGTCGAAACCATGGCCCATTTCATGCCCGATGATCGCGCCGATGGCCCCGTAATTCACGGCAGGATCGGCATTGGGATCGAAATAGGGTGGCTGCAGAATCGCGGCGGGGAAGGTGATCTGGTTCGCCAGTGGGTTGTAATAGGCGTTCACCGTTTGCGGCGTCATCGCCCACAGGCTGCGATCGACCGGCTTCTTGAAGCGCGCCAGCTGCAAATCCTGCGCAAATTCAGCGGAGCGCATCGCGTTGCCCACCATGTCGCCGCGAACGACCTTGAAGCTGGAATAGTCGATATACTTCTCGGGATAGCCGATCCGCGGTTCGAATGCGGCCAGCTTGGCGAGCGCGGCCTTGCGGGTCGCTTCATCCATCCAGGCCGATTTGCTGATCCGGTCCTGATAGGAACCGCGCAGATTTTCGATCAGCTCGGTCATCTTGGCCTTGGACGTCGACGGGAAATATTTGTCGACATAAAGCTGGCCCACGGCTTCGCCCAGCGCACCATTGGTCAGCTGCACGCCGCGCTTCCAGCGATCACGCTGGGTCTGCACGCCCGACAGCGTCTTCGAATAAAAATCGAACCGGGCGTTATCGAATGTTTTCGACAGATAGCCCGCATTGTCGCTGACGAAGTGGAAAGCGATATAGTCTTTCCAGGTCTGCAACGGGGTGGCGACCATGATCTTGCCCATCGCCGTGATCGCGGTGTTGTATCCGAACAGGATTTTCGGGGCGCCCTCAAGACCTGACACCTTCAGCAGCAGCGCCCAGTCGAATTCTGGTGCCTTTTTCTCAAGCCCGGCCAAATCCTGCGGATCGTTGAGCGCCATGATGTTGCGGCTCTGCTCCGGCGTCCAATGTTCCTTGGCCAGGGCGGTTTCCAGCGCCATGATGGCATCAGCCTTGGCGCTGGCATCGGCGATGCCGGCCAGTTCCTGCATCTGCTGGATATAGGCGCGGTACGCCTTGCGGTAACCGACATATTTTTCACCGTCGAGCAGGTAATAATCACGCGGCATGCCCAGGCCGCCCTGGCCGGTCGCGGCGGTATAGCGCGTCGGGTCCGCCAGATCAGGGATGATGCCGATGCCGACGGGCGATTCGTAGCCCACGGTCGCGAACAGCGTCTGCAGATCAGTCAGATCCTTCACGGCGGCGATCTTGGCCAGATAGGGCTTCAGCGGCTCGCCACCCTTTGCCTCGATCGCGGCTTCGTCCATCCAGGTGCCATAGAAATCGCCGACCTGCTTGCCGGTCGCGCCGTATTTGGACGGGTTCTTGGCCATATCGTCCAGGATCAGGCGGACATTGGTTTCGGCCTCGTCCGACAGGATATTGCCATAACCAACCGCGCCCTTGTCAGCGGGGATTTCGGTGCGCTTGTCCCAGCCGCCATTGGCGAAGGTCCAGAAATCATCGCCGGCCTTGATGGCGGCATCCTTGGCGGAAAGATCAACGCCGAAGCTGCCATAGCGCGGGGCGGCGGCATCCTTGGACAGGGCAGGCACGGCAAGGGCGATAACAGCCGTGGCCGCGGCCAGGCGAGCGAAACGATTGATGCGCATAAGAGCCTCTCTCTTTGGTGTATTGCCGTCGTATAGCGGTGGCGCGGGGTGGCTGCAAATGAAATTTGTAAGCCGTCCCTTACATTATTTTTGGGCTAGCCAATCCGGTTTGCCACCAGATCGTCGACCACCGATGGATCGGCGAGCGTGCTGGTATCGCCCAGTGAGGACACATCGCCCTCCGCGATTTTGCGCAGGATTCGCCGCATGATCTTGCCACTGCGGGTCTTGGGCAGGCCGGGCGCGAATTGCAGCGCATCGGGCGTGGCGATCGGCCCGATTTCGGTGCGCACCCAGTCGCGCAGCGCGCGGCGCAGATCGTCGCTGCCCACCTCACCAGCGTTCAGGGTGACATAGGCGTAGATGCCCTGGCCCTTGATGTCATGCGGCATGCCGACAACGGCGGCTTCGGCAACTTGCGGGTGAAGCACCAGCGCGCTTTCCACCTCTGCGGTGCCCATGCGGTGGCCGCTGACGTTGATGACATCATCGACGCGGCCCGTGATCCAGTAATCGCCATCTGCGTCGCGGCGGCAACCGTCGCCGGTGAAATATTTGCCCGGATAGGTGGTGAAATAGGTTTGGAAGAACCGCCCGTGATCGCCCCATACCGTCCGCATCTGCCCCGGCCAGCTGCGCGCGATCACCAGATTACCTTCGGCAGCACCGTCAAGCACCTGCCCCTCGGTATCGACGATCTGGGGCACGACGCCCGGCATGGGCCGCGTCGCGCTGCCCGGTTTCAGCGTCGTGGCACCCGGCATCGGGGCGATCATCGCGCCGCCGGTTTCGGTTTGCCACCAGGTGTCGATGATCGGGCATCGGCTGTCGCCAACCACCTCGTGATACCAGCGCCACGCCTCCGGATTGATCGGCTCTCCCACCGTGCCGAGCAGTTTCAGCGAGGCGCGCGACGTGGTTTTCACCAGCGCATCGCCCTCCTTCATCAGCGCGCGCAGCGCCGTGGGGGCGGTGAAGATCGTGTTGACCTGATGCCGATCGACAATCTGCCAGATGCGGCTGGCATCGGGCCAGTTGGGCAGGCCTTCATACATCAATGTCGTCGCGCCATTCGCCAGCGGGCCGTACAGGATATAGCTGTGGCCGGTGACCCAGCCGATATCGGCGGCGCACCACCAGACATCACCGGGGCGATAATCGAAGCACCATTCATGCGTCAGGCTGGCCCAGAGCAGATACCCGCCCGATGAGTGGAGCACGCCCTTGGGCTGGCCAGTAGAGCCGCTGGTGTAGAGGATGAACAGGGGATCTTCGGCCCGCATCGGCTCGGGCGGGCAATCGGCGGATAGCTGTTCGGCGGCTTCGTGATACCAGATGTCGCGACCCGCCTGCATCGTCACCGGGCCGCCGGTTGCCTTGACGACGATAACGGTTTGCAGCGACAGCGCGTGATGCGCGGCGGCATCGACCGCGGCCTTGAGCGGGATTTTCTTGCCGCCGCGCCGCCCCTCATCAGCGGTGACGACCAGCTTTGAATCGCAATCGGTGATGCGCCCCGCCAGCGCTTCTGCCGAAAAGCCGCCGAACACCACCGAATGAATGGCACCAATCCGCGCACAGGCCAGGATCGCGAACGCCGCTTCGGGGATCATCGGCATGTAGATCGTGACGCGATCACCGCGTTTCGCGCCCTGGCTTTTCAGCACATTGGCGAAGCGGCACACCTCTGTGTGGAGCTGGCGATAGGTGAAGCGGCGGGGTTCCTCACCCGGGGCATCGGGTTCCCAGATCAGCGCGGTCTGCTCGCCGCGCTTGGCCAGATGCCGGTCGATGCAGTTTGCGGCCACATTCAGCTTGCCATCGGCAAACCACTGGATGTGGAAATCCTTTTCGTCGAACGACCAGTCCCCGGCAATTTCGGGCCGCTTGATCCAATCCAGCCGCCGCGCCTGTTCCAGCCAGAAACTGCCCGAATCGGCGAGCGCGCGACCATAAAGCCGGTCATACCCCGCCGCATCGACGCGCGCCTTGGCGGCCCATGCTTCGGGAACGGGATACAGCTTGTCGGTCATCCTGATCTCCTGTCGCGCGACTGTGGCGCAATGCCCGCGCCGCGCCAAGCCAAACTGCTTGGCTTGAGATCGGTTTCTATCTAAAACTGATCTATCCTGTT
>JBBQDD010000061.1:0-11395 GCA_038319335.1 Sphingomonadales bacterium | reverse complement strand
GTTGTCGATCGTCCAGATGCCCGCCGGCATCCCGGTCGGCACGCTGGCGATCGGCAAGGCGGGGGCGAAGAACGCGGGGCTCCTGGCGATTGCGATCCTCGCGCTGGCTGATCCGGTGTTGTCGGCGCAACTGCAAGCATGGCGGGCGGCGCAAACCGACAGCGTCGCCACCGATCCGGCATGACGACGATGACCCCGCTTCCCCCCGGTTCCACGATCGGCATTCTGGGCGGCGGGCAGCTGGGGCGGATGCTGGGCATTGCTGCGGCCCAACTTGGCTATAACACCCGCGTGCTGGCGCCCGACGAGGAAGCGGTTGCCGCGCAGACGGCGTCCAGCTTTACCCGCGCCGATTACCATAGCCGCATCGTGCTCGACGATTTCGCCGCATCCGCCGATGTCGTGACGTATGAATTTGAGAATATCGCGCTTGAGCCGATTGATTACCTCGCCACCAAAGTGCCCGTGCACCCCAGCCCCGCCTCGCTTGCCACCGCGCAGGAACGGGCCACGGAAAAGACGTTTGTGGGGGAGCTTGGTGGCCGCACTGCGCCGTGGCGGCTCGTCACATCGATCGATGAGCTCCACACCGCCGTTGCGAGCATCGGCCTGCCCGCCATCCTGAAGACGCTCCGGATGGGCTATGACGGCAAAGGGCAGATCCGCCTTACGGTGATCGCCGATATCGACGCGGCATGGGCGGCCATTGGCGGACGTCCGGCAATCCTGGAGGGGTTTGTTGATTTTACCCATGAATTCTCGATCATCCTGGCGCGCGGGCAGGATGGATCTATGGTCAGCTATCCCCCGCCGTGGAACGAGCATGTCGACGGCATCCTCGCGCGATCATCGCTGCCCGCCCCGCCAGAGATTGCGCGCCAATGGGGCGAGGCCGCCGCGCTGACCGGGCGGATCGCCGAACAGCTGGGCCATGTTGGCGTGCTGGCGTGCGAATTCTTCGTCGGGGCAGACGGCCCGGTTTTCAACGAAATGGCGCCCCGCGTTCACAACAGCGGCCACTGGACCATCGAGGGCGCGGTGACGAGCCAGTTCGAAAACCATATCCGCGCCATCTGCGGCCTGCCGCTGGGCGATACCGGGCTGACCGCACAGCGCATCGAAATGACGAACCTGATCGGGGCGGATGCCGACGCTGCACTAGGCGTGCTGGCGGAACGCGACGCGCATCTGCACCTATATGGCAAATCGGTGCGCGCCGGGCGCAAGATGGGGCATGTGACGCGGCTGGTGCGATAGCGCCCCAAAGAAAACGGCCCGCCCTCCCCAAAGGAAAAGCGGGCCGCAAAACTCAGGCCATCGGCCAGAAATCAGCCGCGCGTACCCGTCATCGGGAAGCTGCCGAATGCGCCTGCACCGACAGTGCCAGTGATCGTGTCGCCATCAGTCGTGGCTTCGCAGGTCAGCGTCATCGGCATCGGCACGGTCATCTGCATCGTCCACTTGATGGTGTTTCCATCAACGGTGCCATCGGTGATGTCGACCGAGCCCATCTGGCCCGAGCTGGTGCCCGTCCAGGTGTTGCCATCGCTCTTGACGGTGACGACGGCGGCATTGTCGCCCAACGGTGATTTTACAACAGTATTCCAGGTGCCATCGACTGCGGCCATGATCGCTTCTCCTGCGTGTTCGGTTATCACTTCGTGGCCGCGACGGAGGCGGCGGAAACCACCTCAACCGGCAAGCCAAGGCTGTCAAGCTGGGGTCGCACTACCTTGGCATCGCCCACCACAACCCAGACGAACTTGGTGGGGTCGATCGCCGCGCGTGCCGCAGCGTCAAGCCCGGCTGGCGTCATCGCCCGGTATTTTTGCGTGATGGTCGCATAGTAATCGTCCGGGCGCTTATACTGGTCGTTCAGCAGCATCGCGCCCAGCACGGCTCCGGCGGTTTCGAAATTACCCGCCAATTCGCGAGTCGCGCCATTGATGGTGCGTTCAAACTCCGACTTGGTGATACCATTGGGCCCCAGAAACGCCTTCAGATCGCCCATCAGCGCCGCGATCGACTCGCCCGTCTTATCGGCCTGCACCGGCGCATTGACCCGGTAAGTGACCGCATTTTCATTCCGCACAAAGCCGCCGCCTGCGCCGTAGGACCAATGTTTTGTCTCGCGCAAATCCATGTTGATGCGGGACAGGAAATCGCCGCCCAGCACATCATTGGCGACTTCGGCATCCAGCAGATCGTCACTGCCCTTCAGCGGGGTCAACTGGCCTGCGACGATCACCGATTGCGGGGAATCGGGCCGATCGATCAGCACGATACGCGGCGTTACCTGCTGCGCTGCAACGCTGAAATCCTTCACGCCCGCCGTGCCCGATCCGGCCCAGTCGCCAAAGCGCGCGTCGAGCATCGCCTTGATCTGCGCCAGTGGCAGATCGCTGACGACGAACATCTTGGCCTTTTCAGGCCGCAGCCAGGCCTGCTGGAACGCCACCAGATCATCACGGGTCAGCTTGGCGACCGCAGCGGGATCACCGCCGCCCGCCGCCGTTTTCGCATAGGGTGATGTCGCGCCGTAAACCAGTTTGGGCAGCACGCGACCAGCGAGTCCCTGCGGGTTGGTAAGCTCTTGCTGGATACCGGCGAGCTGCGTGTTGCGCAGCCGCGCTACTTCCTCCGCCCGGAAGGCCGGATTGCGCACCACATCGGCAAACAGATCAAGCCCGCCCGCCGCATTGGCGCTGGGGAAGGATGCGCTGAGGAACGTCCGATCGGCGCTGGTGCCATCGCCAAAGCTGACACCGAGCCGTTCCCGCTCCTCGGCAATCGCGATCGAATCGCGCGATTTCGTGCCTTCGTCCAGCAACGACAGCGTCAGCTGCTGCACGCCAAGTTTGTCCGCAGAATCAGCGGTGGCACCTGCATCAAAGCTGATCTGCGCCCGGGTGATGGGCACAGCATTACGCTGGGCATAGACCAGTTCGATGCCGTTGCGCAGCCGTGTGCGCTCCACCTTGGGGAATACCAGATTAGCAACTGCGCCCACCTCTGGCTGCGCGCCGCGCGTGCCTTGCACGGCAGGCGTCGGGGCTGCAACCGCAGGCTTTGGCGCAACCGCCACGTCACCGGTCGCCTCGCGCGGACCGCTTTCGACCGACACAGCATATACTGGCCGCGACAGCCATTTCTGGGCGATCGCCTGCACCCCGGCCGGGGTTTGCACCGCCAGTGCGGCCAACTGCTTCTTGAAGAACACCGGGTCGTTCGAGAATAATTCGCCAGAGGCCAGCGCGACGGCCTTGCCACCGAACCCGCCGACCGATTCAAGCCCTGCAATCCGGCGCGTGACGCTGGAGGTTACGGTGCGCTGCAGTTCATCGGCGGTCGGACCAGTTTTCAGGAAATCGGCGATCACCTCATCCAGCCGCTTGTTCGCCAGGGCGACATCAACGCCGGGGCGAACCACCATGACGACCTGGAAAACGCCTGCCTGTGACTGCGATCCGAAGCTGGCACTGGCCTGCACCGCCAGCTTTTCCTTGCGGACCAGCACATTGGCCAGCCGCGAGCTCGACAGGCCACCCAGCACCGATGCTGCTGCCGTCAACCCGGCTGCGTCGGGATCGTTCAGCCCGGGCACCGCCCACAACCGTGTTACCAGCGTGGCGGCTACACGGTCCTTGATCACATCGGCCTTGGGCGCCGCCAATGTGGGGATTGCGACGGTTGGCAGTGCCGTTTCCGGACCGCGCGCGATGCCGCCGAAATACTTGGTCACCAGCGCCTTGGCGGTCTTCAGATCGACATCGCCCGCCAGCACCAGCACGGCATTATTGGGGCCATAATGGTTGCGGAACCAGCCCTTCACATCGTCAAGGCTGGCAGCATCAAGATCGGCCAGCGAGCCGATCACGGTGTGGCCGTAAGGATGGCCTGGCGGATAAAGACCGCCAAAAATCTTGTACTGCAGCAGGCCGTAAGGCTGGTTGTCACCCTGGCGCTTTTCATTCTGCACAACGCCGCGCTGCTCATCGAGCACGGCCTGCGTCACGGCACCGAGCAAATAGCCCATCCGGTCGCTTTCCAGATAAAGGGCCTTTTCCAACGCGGGCGTAGGCACGGTTTCGAAATAATTGGTGCGATCAAAATTGGTGGTGCCGTTCAGGTCGGTCGCGCCAACTTGCTTCAGCGGTTCAAAGAAATCACCCGGTGCGTTTTCCGACCCGTTGAACATGAGATGTTCAAACAGATGCGCAAAGCCGGTGCGACCCTTTGGTTCGAATTTCGAGCCGATATTGTACCAGACGCTGACGGCGACGACCGGAGCCTTGCGATCGGTGTGGACAATCACCCGCAGGCCGTTGGGCAGGGTGAAGCGCTGATAGGGAATATCGACCTTCTTGATGAGCTCTGCGACCGGGGCCGGCGCTGCAGTGGCGGCTGGCGCGCGCGCGCTGGCGATTGCAGGCAGCATCAGCTCAACAATGGCGACGCTGGAAAGCGCAAAGCTCTTTGATTTCATGAAGGGACATCCTTTTTGGGCGACCAAGATCGCTGGGCTTATATCATTGAATGAGGGGCTTACAATCAGGGGCGGTACGCGCGCTCCTGGTGCTTTGCCAGATCAGCGGGATCGAACCAGACGGGCTTTGTGCGGTGCGCGACGAACAGCGGCATCTGATCAGTATAATGCTTTGATTCAGGCCGGGTGGTTGCCGCTCCATAGGGCTGGATCGATGTCGAGCTGACCTTGCCCGCCTTGTCCCACGCGATAAACATCACAAAACTGTCGCCGTGTTTCACCACCAGCCGACCGTCGGGCGCTTCATCCCAGATCGATGTCGCGCGCAGCACATCAGGCCCGCCGTCCATCGGCAAGTCGCGCGCATATGGCCCGGGGCCCTGCCGCAGCCGCAGCACCGTGCCCAGCGACGGATCAAGCTTGCCGAAATGCTTCATTAGATATTCGGCCGCAAGTTTCAGCTCGTCGCGCGCAACGGGCCACGGCTTTCGGGGATAATGGATGCGGTTGCCGCTGCGCAGCATCAGCACCGCCAGCGCATCGGCGCGGCCCTTGCCGTCGTAATTCCAGTCCCACTCGCGCATCAGCGCGCGCGCATCGGCGATCAGCTTGTCGCCCTTGGGGTCCACCGCCGCAATCTCGTTGAACCACCGCGCCGCCCAGCCGACCCGGCTGATCGCGGTATCATATTTGATTGCCTCCAGATCAGCCGCGCTGATCGAGGGGTCGGCGCCCATCAGCTCGATTGAGCGGGTGCCGCGATTGGTTGTATCCGTCTCGATCCCCAGCAGGGGTGAGAAATCGGCTGGGTTCAGCTCAGAACCCGTGCCCGCCGCCTGGAACGGCGTGTTGTTGGCATTGACCAGAAAGCCCGATGCCGGGTTGATGTTGCGCGGAATATTCGCCCAGGGCACCGTGCCGCTATCAAGATCGCGTGACGTGTCTCCGGGCAGCACATGGGTGTAATCAAACCCCGGTTTGCGCTTCAGAAACGCCGCATTGTAGAAATAGGCGATGTTGCCGGCGGCATCGCCATACAGGAAGTTGGTCGCCGGGATCGCCTGTTTGGCCAATGCTGCCTGCCATTCGCCGAAATTACGCGCCTTGTTCAGCCGGTAATATTCCTCAACCATGCCGAGCTGTTCGGCGGCCGCATAACGGATCGCAAAAACACCATCCTTGTTGATGATCACCGGGCCGTGCACCGATCGATACGCCGTGCGCGGCACGGGCAGCACAAACGGCCCCCACAGCTTCACCCGCAACCACACACGCTGCGTCTCCAGCGGCAGCCATTTCCCGTCGAACCGGTACTGGGTGCCATCCTTGTTCAGCACGAGCTTGTAGATATCGATCATGTCGGGGCGGTTGACGGTGTTAGTCCAGCCCAGAGTCTTGTTGTGGCCCAGCAACGGATAGGGTGCGCCGGGGAAGGTGGCGCCCGCAAAATCCCATCCTGCCTTTGAATGCACCACCAGTTCATACCACGCCACACCGCCGCGATAGGGCTGGTGCGCGTTGGAAACGAGCCGAGTGAAGCCATCCGCCGATCGTTTCGGTGCGACGACGAAGGCGTTGGAGCCATTCATATTGCCCTCGTCCGTGTCGCGCAGAGCGGCCTGGCCGTTGGCGGGCAGCGGGGCGATGTCGGGCGAATCCGGGTGTGGCCCGGCGGTTTCCACCGGAAGGGGTTTTTCGCCCACCAGCGCGCCCAGCACGGCATCAAGCCCAAAGAAAAAGGGCGATCGCAGCACAAAGCCGGCAGCAATATCCTGCCCGTTCACCGGAAACAGATTGCGCAGCCGCACTTCACCGGGGTGTTTGTCGGCAAAATGGTTCAGCCCGGCGGCATAGGCATCCAGCAGCGCGCGCACATCAGCGGGTTGCTTGGCATAATCGCGCGTCACCGTTTCGCGCGCGCGCACCAGCCGCAGCGCGAAATCCACCCCCGCCCCCGCCTGGCCATTGATCGCGCCAAACCGCCCCCGCGTCATCGCCAGCACTTCCTGCAGCGTCGCGAAATCATCCTCTGCATGGGCATAGCCGATGCCGTAGCCGACATCGGCATCGCTGGTGCCGAATATATGCGGCACGCCGAACGTGTCCCGCACGATGCGAACGTCATAGGTGTGGGACGGCGGTGGCGACGCAGCGGTGGCCGTCAGCGGCTCCCAGATCGCCAGGCCGATGGCAGCGATGATGACAAAGGCCAGCACGCCAGCGCCAATGCGCCCCAATATCTTTCGCATCCACCACCCCGTTTATAATTGGCAACATGCCTAGCCGCGCCGCCCGCCAGACGCGAGCGCGATTTGTAAAAGAGCCCCGGCGACCGTGATCCCTTGTGTTGCACATTGGCAACACTACATCGTTGCCATAGCCACGGGCAATCAACAGGAACCGCCGATGAACCTCGACAAATTCACTGATCGCGCCAAGGGCTTCCTGCAATCCGCGCAAACCGTGGCAATCCGCATGAGCCATCAGCGGATCGGGCCGGAGCATCTGTTGAAGGCGTTGCTGGAGGATGAGCAGGGCCTTGCCTCCGGCCTGATCAAGGCAGCCGGGGGCGATCCTGCCCGTGCGCTGAGCGAAACCGATTTGGCGCTGGCGAAGGTGCCCGCGGTATCAGGATCAGGCGCGCAGCAAACCCCGGGCATCGACAATGACGCGGTTCGAATCCTGGACCAGGCCGAACAGGTCGCCGCAAAGGCTGGCGACAGTTTCGTCACCGTCGAACGGCTGCTCGTGGCGCTCGCGCTATCGCTGAACACCGTGGCGGGCAAGGCGATCAAGGCGGCGGGGGCAACGCCAGAGGCGCTGAATGCCGCGATCAACGATCTGCGCAAGGGCCGCACGGCGGACACTGCAGGCGCCGAAGACCGGTATGACGCGCTGAAGAAATTCGCCCGCGACCTGACCCAGGCCGCGCGTGACGGCAAGCTGGACCCCGTCATCGGCCGCGACGAGGAAATTCGCCGCACGATCCAGATCCTCGCCCGGCGCACCAAGAACAACCCGGTGCTGATCGGCGAACCCGGCGTCGGCAAGACAGCGATCGCCGAAGGGCTGGCGATCCGGATTGCCAATGGCGATGTACCCGACACGCTGAAAGGGCGGCGATTGATGTCGCTCGATCTGGGCAGTCTCGTCGCGGGGGCCAAATATCGCGGCGAGTTTGAGGAGCGGCTGAAGGGCGTGCTTGATGAGGTACGCGGGGCCGAGGGCGATATCGTGCTGTTCATTGATGAAATGCACCAGCTGATCGGCGCGGGCAAAAGCGAGGGGGCGATGGATGCCTCCAACCTGCTGAAGCCGGCACTCGCGCGCGGCGAGCTGCACTGCGTGGGGGCCACCACGCTTGATGAATATCGCAAGCATGTGGAAAAGGACGCCGCACTTCAGCGCCGGTTTCAGCCGGTATTCGTCGGCGAGCCGACCGTCCCCGACACCATATCCATTCTGCGCGGGTTGAAGGAGAAGTATGAACTGCACCACGGCGTGCGGATCACTGATGCCGCCATCGTGAGCGCAGCCACGCTGTCGCACCGCTACATCACCGATCGCTTCCTGCCCGACAAGGCGATCGACCTGATGGACGAGGCCGCCAGCCGCATCCGCATGGAAGTGGAGAGCAAGCCCGAGGAGATCGAAACGCTGGACCGACGGATCATCCAGCTGAAGATCGAACGCGAGGCACTGAAGCGGGAAACGGACGCCGCATCCCGCGACAGGCTGGCCACGCTGGAAGGCGAGCTTGCCAATCTCGAAGAACAATCCGCCGAACTGACCCAGCGCTGGCAGGCGGAAAAGGACAAGATTTCGGCGGAGGCACGACTGAAGGAACAGCTCGATGCTGCCCGGCTGGAGCTGGAACAGGCACAGCGCAGCGGCAAGCTGGCGCGGGCGGGCGAGCTTTCCTACGGCACGATTCCGCAGCTCCAACGCCAGCTGGACGAGGCTGCGGGCGCGACCAAGGGGGCGATGCTGCGAGAGGAAGTGACGGCTGAAGACATTGCGGGCGTCGTGGCGCGCTGGACCGGGATTCCCGTCGAGCGGATGATGGAAGGCGAGCGCGCGAAACTGCTCCAGATGGAAGAAGTGCTGGGCCAGCGCGTGATTGGCCAGGCGGCCGCCGTGCGTGCGGTTTCCACCGCGGTGCGCCGCGCGCGGGCCGGATTGCAGGATCCCAATCGCCCGCTCGGCAGCTTTTTGTTCCTGGGGCCAACCGGCGTCGGCAAAACGGAGCTGACCAAGGCGCTCGCCGAATTCCTGTTCGATGATCCTACCGCGATGGTGCGCATCGACATGAGCGAGTTCATGGAAAAGCACGCCGTCGCACGCCTAATCGGCGCGCCGCCTGGCTATGTCGGTTATGAAGAAGGCGGCGTTCTAACCGAAGCGGTACGTCGTCGTCCTTATCAGGTCGTGTTGTTCGATGAGGTGGAAAAGGCGCATGGTGACGTCTTCAACATCCTGCTTCAGGTGCTTGACGACGGCCGGTTGACCGATGGCCAGGGCCGGACGGTCGATTTCACCAACACCATCATCGTGCTGACATCCAATCTGGGCAGCCAGTATCTGACTGCACTCGCCGATGGCGAGCCCGTTGCCTCTGTAGAGCCGCACGTGATGGAGATGGTGCGCGGGCATTTCCGGCCGGAATTCCTGAACCGGCTCGACGAGATCGTGCTGTTCCACCGGCTGGGGCAGAGCGAAATGGCACCGATTGTGGACATTCAGGTTGATCGCGTGCGGCGGCTGCTTGCCGAGCGCAAGGTTTCGATTGCGCTGACAGAGGGCGCGCGCAGCTGGCTTGGCCGGATGGGCTATGATCCGGTGTACGGCGCACGCCCGCTGAAGCGCGCGGTGCAACGCTATCTGCAAGATCCGCTCGCCGACCTGATTCTGCGCGGCGACATAAAGGATGGTGCCGCGATCAATGTGGACGAAGGTGAGGGCGCGCTGACGATTGCGATCGCCTGATGGCGGTGTGTCGTGACCCTGTGTGTTGTGCCCAGGTGAACGGCACGGCACGGCACACATAAAAAAAGGGCTGCCCGTGTGGGCAGCCCTTTTCCATCTAGTGGAGCAGATTTCGCTTAGAAATCGACCTTTACGCCCGCGCGGAACTGGCGGCCATAGATGTTGTTGCCGGCCTGGACCGGGTTGTAGAGATAGGCACCATAGGTGACTGGATCGACTGGTGGCAGGCGATCGATCAGGTTGAGCACGTTGGCGTAAACGCGGAACTTCTCAGTCACCTGCGCCGTCACGTTCAGATCGACCGTGATGTAGCTGCTGACGCGCGTATCGGTGCCAGGATACCCCGGTGCGAGGCCACCATCGCGGTAGCCCGTGCCCTGGTCCTGAGCCGACAGATCATAGCCCGACGTGTAGTTGACCGTGCCCGTCAATGCGATCGGGCCCTTTTCCAGGGTGTTGGTCCAGTGACCGCGCCAGCGGAACGTGCCCGAGCCTGCCGTCAGGTTGAAGTTACCCAGCGTATCGACATAGGTTTCCTTCGTGCCGTCCGGGAAGGTCGTGCTCAGCTCGAGGATCAAGCTTGCTTCCAGATCGGTCGTCCAGCGGATCCCGCCAATGTTGAAACGACCATTGGCGCCAAAATCGATGCCTTCGGACTTCTGCTCATTGGCGTTGATCAGCTGTGATTCAACAAACGCGATACGCGGGCGTGCGCCTGGGTTGTTCACATCAACCGCGTCGGCAATCACGTTGTATCCGGCAGGAATTGGCTGGTTTGCATAATAAGCAGCAACCGCAGGTGCCGTCGAAGGTGACGTGATAACGCCGGTCTTCTTGATGTTGTAATAGTCGACCGTGAACGAGACGTTCTTGATCGGCTCAAACAAAATGCCCGCCGTGAAGCTGCGTGACTTTTCAGCGTCCAGGTTAGGCGATGCCAGCGTCGTCAGGCCGATCGAATAGGCCGTCAGATAGTTCGGGCAGGCCGTTGCCGCCGTCGCGTTTACGGCGCACGCAGCACCATATTGCGCACGGAAGGCCGCCGGAATGTTGGTCACCGACTGCGATACGAACCCGGTGGTTGGCAGGGCGTTGGCTTCTGCAAAGCTCGGGATGCGGAAACCGCGCGAATAGGTACCACGGACGAGCAGCTGACGGATCGGCTGCACCTTGATGCCAAACTTCGGCGAGAATGAGCTCTGGCCTGACGAATAGCTGTCATAACGACCCGAAGCGTTCAGTTCGACCTGATCGATGACCGGTGCGTTGACTTCGTAGAAGCCCGACGCGACCGTCCGGTTACCCGCCGTACCAAATGCGTTCAGCGAGAAGTAACGCTGGGTTGGCCCGTTGTAATCGGGGTTGGCGCTGGGTGCGTTCACCGCTTCGTAATAGAACGAACCGCCGCCCGCGACCTGCAATGGGCCGCCTGGCAGATCGAACACTGCTTTGCTCAACGTCACCTGTGCCTGGTACAGATCAGACGATGCATTGGTGATGTTGTCGGGGCGAAGATACGCGTTGATCGCGGCGCTGTTCAGGCCCGGATTGACGAAGTTGTACGTCCCGTCGTTGATCACATCCAGCAGGCGCTGAATGTACACATAGCCGCTCTGCAGCCGACGCAGGTCGGTGTGCATGGCAGTTGCTTCGACATTGTACCCAACATCACCAAAAATCGTGCCGCTGATGCCGGCAGCCGCGCGGTAAACCCGGCTGGTGGTTGCGTTGTTCGTCACTTCTGGCGGACGACCGGTCAGGCGTGCGATCTGGCCCTGCGCGGCGAACGGGTTGTTCGGGTTGAGCGTCCCGTTGGTCGCGGTGCAGGTGACTGTGCCGCGCGGGCAGACATAGACCGGCAGCGCGAGGACGGTGTTGCCGTAGATCGTCGCCTGGTTGGTGCTGTACGCCGGGAACAGGATG
>JBBQDD010000060.1:0-11458 GCA_038319335.1 Sphingomonadales bacterium | reverse complement strand
TCTGCAACCAGGCTCGCCGTTTGCGTGGACTGCAGCGCGGCAGGCGCAATCGCACCCATTACGCAGGTCACGCTGAACACAACCGCCAGCACAAGGGCAGTGATGTTGCGCAGGGCATCGGACGATTGGTTGGTCGTGTTCATGGCAGTTGGTCCTGAATTAGTTTGTGTCTCGCTGCCCGTTCGGCAGTTGCAAACAGTACAGCAGGAAGCGTGCCAGTTTTTGAAATGGCTGATTTGCGCCATTCCTGAACCTAAGCTGTCAATCCGCGCCAATTCCCGCTTGCCAAAGTTTGGGATTTTACGCCAAGTCTTTGGCCATGGAGCGGATCTCACAGGTCATCGGGCAATCGGGCGTCTTTCTTGATGTGCTCGAACGTGCCAGCCGCGCGGCGGCACTGGATCGGCCCGTGCTGGTGATCGGGGAGCGCGGCACGGGCAAGGAGCTGGTCGCGGAACGGCTCCACCGGCTCAGCCCGCGCTGGGATCAGCCGTTGGTGATCATGAACTGTGCCGCGCTGCCCGAAACGCTGATCGAGGCCGAGTTGTTCGGGCATGAGGCCGGCGCCTTTACCGGGGCCACCAAAGCGCGGGCAGGGCGGTTTGAGGAGGCGCATAGCGGCACGCTGTTTCTCGATGAACTCGGCACGCTTTCCATGGCGGCGCAGGATCGGTTGTTGCGCGCAGTGGAATATGGCGAAGTGACCCGGATCGGCTCATCCCGGCCAATCCGCGTGGATGTGCGCATTGTCGCTGCCACCAACGAGCATTTGCCCGACAAGGTCGAACGCCATCAGTTCCGCGCCGATCTGCTCGATCGTTTGTCGTTTGAGGTGGTCACCCTGCCGCCTCTGCGCGCACGGGCGGGCGATGTGCTGGTGCTGGCAGAACATTTTGGGCGGCGGATGGCATCGGAAATGGGGTGGGAGGACTGGCCGGGCTTCACACCCGCCGCATCCGAAGCGCTGGTGCGCTATAACTGGCCGGGCAATGTGCGCGAATTGCGCAACGTGGTGGGGCGTGCAGTGTACCGGTGGGAACGGCAGGGGCCGATTGACGAGATTCAGTTCGATCCGTTCCAGTCCCCCTATGCACCGGCCACCCTGCCGCGGACCATTACGCAATCACCACCGCAATTGCCCGCTGCAGACACAGCCGCGCTGGAATCCGATGCGCATCCCGAAGAACCACTTGCCGCGTGCGAGGCCGATGGCCCATCCGATTTCAAGTCGCAGGTCGCGCGCTTCGAACATGATCTGCTGGCAAAGGCGATGGCCGATCACCGCTTCAACCAGCGCGCCACCGCCGAGGCGCTGGGGCTGAGCTATGATCAATTGCGCCACGCGCTGCGGCGGCACGACCTGTTGCCCGGATAAAATACGACACGAATCGGTTGCGAAATGATGCTGCCGGACCCAATTGAGCCGGGTTAGCGTTTTCACGACACGCGCATGGCCGCGTGGCCCCATGATGGAGAATATCCGATGGCTTTCGAACTTCCAGCTCTACCCTATGCCAAGGACGCGCTTGCCCCGGTGATGTCGGCGGAAACGTTCGATTTCCATCATGGCAAGCATCACAAGGCCTATGTCGACAAAACCAACGGCATGCTGGTTTCGCACGGGCTGGAAAATGCCAAGCTGAGTGATGTGATCAAGTTCGCCAAGGAAAAGGGCGAAAAGGGCCTGTTCAACAACTCGGCACAGATCTGGAACCACACCTTCTTCTGGCATTCGCTGACGCCGAACTATGCCGAGCCGACCGGCAAGCTGGCTGACATGATCAACAGCGAATTCGGGTCGACCGATGCGCTGGTGAAGGCGCTGGTCGCTGAATCGACCAACCACTTCGCCAGCGGCTGGGGCTGGCTGGTGCTGGATGGCGGCAAGCTGAAGGTGACGTCGCTGCACGATGCGGATTCGCCGGTTGCGTATGACGGCATGAAGCCGCTGCTGACGATCGACGTGTGGGAGCACGCCTATTACATCGATTATCGCAATGCCCGCCCAGGCTATCTGGAAGCTGTGACCGGCAAGATCCTGAACTGGGAATTTGCGGCGCAGAACCTGGACGGTGCCGGCGTATCGCGCGCTGATCAGGGGTGATCTGACCCGAAGATTGATCTGAAATCCGTTCGGGCTGCGCCTGTCGAAGGCTTGCCTTTCTTCTCAACCGTGGAGGAGAAAGGCAGCCCTTCGACTGGCTCAGGGCGAACGGATTTTGACTTAGTGCTTCGGCCTAACCGGGATCGGCTGACGCGCTTACCCCTCGGGCGGAACGGGCGGGGGGTCGCCTGCGAGTTGCATGCCGTGCTTCATCAGCATCGGCACATTTGCGACCGCGAACAGCAGCGTCATCGGGATGACGCCCCATAATTTATACGCCACCCAGAAATCCCAGCTGGTGTTGCGCCACACCGCTTCGTTCAGCGCCGCCTGTGCCGCAAAAAACACTGCCCAGTTGATCGTCAGCTGACGCCAGCCCTTTGGGCTGAGGCCGGGATAGGCCGATTCAAGCACATATTGCAGCAGCGGCCTGCCCGTGACGAGGCCAAAGATCAGCACGCTGGCGAACCTCAGGTAGATGATCGTCGGCTTGATCTTGATGAAGGTCTCATCATGAAAATAGATCGTCAGCCCGCCGAACACGAGCACAAGCAGCCCCGACATCCACAGCATTGGCGAGATATGGCCGGTCTTCCAGTGCGACACCGCCATGGCGATGGCAGTGGCCGTCATGAACGCAATGGTGGCCGCAACAACCCGGCTGATCTGTTCGCCCCCGACAAGGAAGTTGACCGCGAAAAACACAATCAGCGGACCGAAATCGATCGCCATGCGCAGGCCGGGATCGAGCGTTTTTGGAGGGGTTTGGCTAGCCATTGGTCGGTCTTTCCACGCCCGCGATAATCCGTGCAACCTCATTTGCGTTGAACGGGCGTAAATCGCCGACGCCCTCGCCAATGCCGATGGCGTGGATTGGCAGGCCGAACTGCTCCGCCGCCGCGACCAGCACGCCGCCGCGCGCGGTGCCGTCCAGCTTGGTCATTACCAGGCCCGTCACGCCCGCAACCTCCTTGAAAACCTCGATCTGGGAAAGCGCATTCTGCCCGGTGGTGGCATCGAGCACGAGGATGATGTCATGCGGCGATGCCGGATCGAGCTTGCCCAGCATCCGCTTGATCTTGGCCAGCTCATCCATCAGCTCGCGTTTGTTCTGCAACCGCCCCGCGGTGTCGACGATCAGCGCATCGATGCCGGTCGCGGTTGCCTGTTTGACGGCCTCGTACACCACGCCTGCCGCGTCGCCGCCCTGTTTGCCGCTGACGATGGGCACGCCGACGCGCTCTGCCCAGGTGGCGAGCTGGCCGATGGCGGCCGCGCGAAACGTATCGCCTGCCGCCAGCATCACGCCGTAATCCTGTTCAGTAAACAGGTGCGCGAGCTTGGCAATCGTCGTCGTCTTGCCCGATCCGTTTACCCCGATCACCAGAATGACATGCGGCCGGGGAAAGGCGCTGATCTCAATCGGGCGCGCGACCTTTTCGAGCACTTTTTCGATTTCCTCCGCCACGATCAGGCGGATGCCCAGCTCCTCCATGTTGCGCTCAAACGCGCCCTCGCTCAGGCGCGCACGGATGCGGGCGGCAGTTGCCGGGCCAAGATCTGACGCGATCAGTGCATCCTCGATCTCGTCGAGCGTATCGGCATCGAGCCGCGCGGCGCCCAGCCCCGCCAGATTGCCGATCAGCCGATCGGACGTGCGCTTGAACCCGCCGATCAGCTTTTCATGCCACGCCGTCCCGCTCATGCTGCGAGCCCCAGCAGGCTGGCATTGTCGATGCCGGTAACGATCATGGGCACAATGTCTCCAACGCGGTGGGCAAGGCGATCTGCGCTGGCCAGGCGAATTTCGGCAAATCCGGGCGAATGGCCACGGTCGCCCGGGCGCTCCACCAGTATCGGCTGCACGGAACCGACCAGCGACTGCAACCAGCGCTGACGGCGAGTGGCGGCGCGGGCTCGCAGCACCGCCGCACGCTGTTTTCGCACATCGGCCGGCACCTGGGGCATGCGCGCGGCGGGGGTGCCCTCGCGCGGCGAATAGGGGAAGATATGGGCGTGGACGATTTCGCAATCGTCGATCAGCGCGGCACTATTGGCGAACATTGCGTCGCTTTCCGTCGGGAAGCCCGCGATGAGATCGGCACCGATGGCGATGTCGCCGCGCGCCTTTTTCAACCGCTCGACAATCCGCACCGCATCGGCCCGGCTGTGGCGACGACGCATGCGCTTCAGCACCATGTCATCCCCCGCCTGCAGCGACAGGTGAAGGTGCGGCATGATCCGCGCTTCGCCTGTGATGAGATCGAACAGCCGGTCATCAATCTCGATCGAGTCGAGGGAAGACAGGCGGAGACGTTCCAGCCGGGGCACGTGCAGCAATATCTGCTCGACCAGCGCCGCCAATATGGGCGTGCCGGGTAGATCGGGGCCATAGCTGGTCAGGTCGACACCGGTCAGCACCACCTCACGGTAGCCGCGATCGACAAGGCCGGTGATCCGCCCGACCACGCTTTCCATCGGCACGGACCGGCTGTTCCCCCGGCCAAAGGGGATGATGCAGAAGGTGCAGCGGTGATCGCAGCCATTCTGCACCTCCACAAAGGCGCGGGCATGGGCATCGAAGCTCGCGGCCAGGTGCGGCGCGGTGGTGCGCACCGCCATGATGTCGCTGACGATGATCGCGTCGCGCGCCTGCCAGGCCGCAGGGTCCAGCTTTTCGGGGTTGCCGATCACCCGCGCCACCTCTGGCATGGCGGCAAAGCCCGCCGGATCGATCTGCGCGGCGCACCCCGTGACGATGATGTCGATGCCGGGCCGCGCACGGGCGGCACGCCTGATGGCGGCACGCGTTTCGCTGACGGCGTTGTTCGTCACGGCGCAACTGTTGATGATCACCACGTCGCGCGCTGCGTTGATCGCGCGGATCGTCTCGCTCTCCGCCAGGTTCAGGCGGCAGCCAAGGGTGATGATTTCGGGGGAGGGAAGGGCAGGCGCGGCGGGCATCGCCGGTGATCTAGGCACGGCTATGCCCGAAGTCCACCATGGGGGCAGCCGCTAGCCCGTCTGCCGGGCGGTATCGGTGGCCGGAGCGGCATCGGCCGTGGGTGCCGACTTGGCGATCGCCGGGCGCAACAATCGTTTTTCCGCCAGCATTCGCCGCGCATTTGCTGCGCTCAGCGGACGGCCATAAAGATAGCCCTGGCCCTTGCTGCACCCCATCGCGCGCAACCGTTCTTCGATCGCAGCGTCCTCAATACCTTCAGCGGTGATCGGCAGGTTCAGGCTTTCGCCCAGCCGGACGATCGCGTTCACGATCGCCGCACTTTCTGCGTTCACATTGATCGAGCTGACAAAGCTGCAATCGATCTTGATCCGATCGAACGGCAAAGCCCGCAGATGGGCGAGCGAGCTGTACCCCGTGCCGAAATCATCCAGCGCGATCCGCATGCCCTGGTTCTTCAGGCTGCCGACAATCGATTGCGCCAGCGCCAGATTTTCGAACAGCGCGACTTCGGTGAATTCCAGTTCAAGCCGGCTGGCGGGAAAGCCCGTTTCCGTCAGTACCTTCAGGATTTTTTGGGCAAGCCAGGGATCTTTCAACTGGAGCGGTGAGATGTTGACCGACAATGTCAGCCCCGGCTCCCAATCCCGTGCCGCCAGAAACGCCTGTTGCATTACCGACAGGGACAGATCGCTGATCATCCCCGTGTCTTCGGCGATGGAGATGAACTTTTCAGGGGGAATCAGCCCGCGCGTCGGGTGCTCCCAACGTGCCAGCACTTCAAAACCAAACAAGCGACCGGTCGTCAGGTCGATCTGCTGCTCAAAATAGGGAACGATTTCGTGCCGCGGAATGGCAGTGCGCAGGCCGACCTCAAGCTCGTTCCGAGCCTTTAGCTCGCGTTCCATCGACTGATCGAACCAGGCAAAGCGATTGCGGCCCGCATTCTTGGCGGCGTACATCGCGATATCGGCGCTGCGCATCAGCGTGTCGATGCTGGTGCAGCCATCGTCCGATCGCGCGATGCCAATCGATGCACTGATGTGCAGTTGCAACCCGTCCGATATGAAGGGCTGGGCAACGCGCGACACCAGTCGCTCTGCAATCCGCTCGACCGTGTCAGGATGGGCGGGATCGAACATGAATGCGCAGGCGAATTCATCGCCGCCCAGCCTGCCCAGCAACGCGACAGAGGGCATCGCCAATGCAATCTCGTCCGATATCAGCCGCAACAGCCCGTCGCCGGTGGCATGGCCATGCATGTCATTGACCGTCTTGAAATGATCGAGGTCGATCATCAGCAACGCGAGCGCCTTTTGGCGCCGTAGCGCCTGGGCGAACAGCGCTGATCCCTCTTCGGATAACGACCGGCGGTTGAGAAATCCCGTCAGCGGATCGCGCGCGGCGAGCAATTGCGCACGTTCCTCCGCCGCGGTCCTGACCTGAATTTCGTGGTGCAGCTCGGTATGGCGTCGCCATCCGAACAGGATCAGCGCAACGTTCAGCAACAGGGCGATCACCAATGTCCGGTCTGGCTGGACGCCATCTGCCAGATAATATCGTGCGGTGCTGGACAGCACGGAACTGCCCGTACCGACGAACAACAGGATCGCGGCGACGGTGATGGCCCCGCTCAACAAATCGCGGCGCGAGGCGCTCGGCTGGGGCGCCGACCGTATCGCTTGATCGACAGGCTCTGGTGCCATGCGCGTGTGCCCCCGTGTCCTCATGGGGAAAACTTATGCCGATCAACCATGTAGATGCTCTTAAATCACATGGTTGCGAAACTGTGACGGTTCGGCTAGTGCCCACCGCGATCGCATCCTTCCAGGACGCAATAAAAGCATGCCCAAGGGCGTAAGCTGGCCGACGAGGTTTCGTCCGCCAGCTTCTTTTGCGTTTACGGCGAGGACCGCGATCGGAAACGGAGTTTTTTGATGTTCGACAGTCTCAGCGAACGGCTTGGCGGGGTGTTCGACCGCCTTCGGGGGCGCGGTGCGCTTACCGAGGCAGACGTGCGTGCAGCGATGCGCGAAGTGCGCGTGGCCCTGCTTGAGGCCGATGTCGCGCTGCCGGTTGCGCGCGACGTTGTCGACAAAATTACCGAAAAGGCAGTCGGGCAGAACGTCCTGCGATCGGTGACGCCGGGGCAGCAGGTCGTCAAGATCGTCAATGATGCGCTGACGGAGATGCTCGGCGCTGACGAGAGTGAGCTTGAACTGGGGGTAACCCCGCCTGCGGTGATCATGATGGTCGGCCTGCAGGGATCGGGCAAGACGACTACGACGGCCAAGATCGCGCGGCGGCTGACCAAGCGCGATGGCAAAAAGGTGCTGATGGCGTCACTCGACGTTAATCGGCCCGCCGCGCAGGAACAGCTGGCGACGCTCGGCACGCAGACAGATGTGGCGACGCTGCCCATCGTCGTGGGCCAACGCCCGGTGGAGATTGCGCGGCGCGCGATGCAGGCGGCCAAGCTGCAGGGCTATGATGTGCTGATGCTCGACACCGCCGGGCGCCTGCATGTCGATCAGGCGCTGATGGACGAGATGCAGGCCATCGCCGAGGTGGCGGTGCCGAACGAAATCCTGCTCGTCGTCGATGCGCTGACCGGGCAGGACGCCGTGAACGTCGCGCAGAATTTCTCCGATCAGGTGCCGCTGACCGGCGTGGTGCTCACCCGGATGGACGGCGATGCGCGCGGCGGCGCGGCGCTTTCCATGCGCGCGGTGACGGGCAAGCCGATCAAGTTTGCGGGCACCGGCGAAAAGATGGACGCGCTGGAGGCGTTTCATCCTGGTCGCGTTGCCGGGCGCATTCTGGGCATGGGCGATGTCGTCAGCCTGGTGGAGCGTGCGGCGGAATCGATCCAGATCGAAGATGCCGAAAAAATGGCCGCCAAGATGGCCAAGGGTCAGTTCGACATGGACGATCTGCGCGGCCAATTGGCACAGATGCGGCGCATGGGCGGCCTTGGCGCGCTGGCCGGGATGATCCCGGGCGCGAAAAAAGCGCAGGCGGCGATGGCGGGCGGCGGGATGGACGAACGCATTCTGCTGCGGATGGACGCGATGATTACGTCGATGACTCCAAAGGAGCGCGCCAAGCCCGAAATCATCAATGCAAAACGCAAGATCCGCGTCGCCAAGGGCAGCGGCACGACCGTGCAGGACGTGAACAAGCTGCTGAAGATGCACCAGGAAATGGCCACCGCCATGAAGAAGATCAAGAAAATGGGTGGCATGAAGGGCATGATGGCCATGCTGGGCAAAGGCGGCCCCGGCGGGATGGGCGGCGGCGGCCTGGGCGGCCTGGGCAATGCCATTGGCGGGCCTGAACTGGGCGACATGCTGAGCAAATCGGGCGGCGGCCTGCCCGGTTTGGGCGGCGGTAGCTCACCGGGAGGCATGCCGAAACTGCCGCCCGGCTTCGAAAATTTCATCAACAAGAAGAAATAGCCCCAACCGTCACCTTGGCGAAAGCCGGGGTCTCAAGCGGCAAGGGCACGACCGACAACCAAAAGACCCCAGCGTTCGCTGGGGTGACGATCAAAAAGAAGGAAATACCATGTCACTCAGCATTCGTTTGTCGCGCGGCGGCTCCAAGAAGCGCCCTTATTACCGCGTTGTCGTGGCCGACGCGCGTTCACCACGCGATGGCCGCTTCATCGAGAAGATCGGCACCTATAACCCGCTGCTGGCCAAGGACAGCCCGGACCGCATCAAGCTCGACACGGATCGCGCCAAGCATTGGCTGAGCGTTGGCGCGCAGCCGACTGACCGGGTCGCTCGCTTCCTCGACGTGCTTGGCGTGAAGGAGCGTCCAGCTCGCATGAACCCGAACAAGGGCAAGCCCGGCGAAAAGGCAACCGAGCGCGCTGAAGAGCGTGCCGAAAAGCTGAAGGCCGCTGAAGAAGCCGCTGCAGCCGCCGCAGCAGCGCCTGCACCTGAGCCGGAGCCTGAAGTCGTCGAAGCGCCTGTGGCCGAAGAAGCTGCACCTGAAGCGGCGCCTGAAGCGGTTGCCGAGCCGGTCGTTGAGGAGGCTCCTGCAGCCGCCGTGGTTGAAGAAGCAGCGCCCGAAGCCGCTCCCGAAGCCGAAGAAAAGCCTGCCGACGCCTGATGTCGGTCGATCGCCCCGTCACGCTTGCCGTCATCATCGGCGCGCACGGCGTGACGGGCGAGGTTCGCCTGAAGGTCTTCACCGATGATCTGGGGCGGTACAAAAGCTTCAATAACGGCCAGCTGAGCCTGAAATCAGTCCGCCACGGCAGCAACGGCACCATCGCGCGCATCGCCGAGGTGAACGACCGCAATGCCGCCGAAGCCATGCGCGGCACCGAACTGACCGTTGCGCGCGCCGATCTGCCGCCGCTGGGCGACGGCGAATATTACCACACCGACCTGCTTGGCCTGCCCGTCATCTCGACCGAAGGGGAGAGCGTTGGCACCGTCGTGGCGATCGACAATTTCGGCGCGGGCGACGTGCTGGAAATCGAGCGACCCGACAAAAAACGCTTCATGGTGCCGATGCGGGTGGAAGCGGTTCCGGAATGGAATGCAGACCGGCTGATGCTTGACGCGGCGTACATCGTTTAGTATATACATTGCGTATATACGGAGATGGTCGATGGACGACGAATATCAGGGCAAGACATTCAAGTCTGGTAATTCTGTGGCATTGCGCCTGCCAAAGGGCATGGGCATTCCCGAAGGCACCGAAATCCGGATGGTAAGGGAGGCTCCAATGTCATTCAGGATTGAACCCGTCGATGCACCCCGGCGCACGATCGACATCAGCGGCTTCGCGGGTAAGGCACCATGGCTGAAGCTTGCGCCGCGCGAAGACTTTGAAGAACGGCCTAGCACGATCTTGCGCCGCGAACGCGCGGCGCGCGGCGAAGAGTGACCCGTTATCTGATCGACGCCGATTGCGCCGTTTATGCCATGGTCGGAAGCTTTCCAGCGCTGGCGACGCGCATCGCGACATGCGTTCCGGGCGATATTGCGATTTCGGCGATCAGTTTTGCGGAGGTTGTCGTCGGGACAGAACGCGGGAAGCCGCCGCCGCAAGAAGTTGTCGATGCGTTTCTCCACGCCATTCCCTTGCTGCCGTTCGATGAAGCGGCTGCAAGGGAATATGCACGGCTGCCGTTCAAGCGCGCCCGCTTCGATCGATTGTTGGCGGCCCACGCGCTCAGCCTTGGCGCGGTGGTGATTACCAACAACGAAGCCGATTTCGCCGGGGTGCCGGGGTTGCTGGTTGAGAACTGGACGCTGTGACCTTCGCCGCCACCGTCCTTACGCTCTATCCCGACATGTTCCCGGGTCCGCTCGGTACATCACTCGCCGGTAGGGCGCTGGCCGACGGCATTTGGTCGCTCAACGCCGTTAACATCCGAGAGTTCGCGACCGACAAGCACCGCACGGTCGATGATACGCCCGCAGGCGGCGGGGCGGGGATGGTGTTGCGGGCCGATGTGCTGGCCGCGGCGATAGACAGTGTGGCAGATCGGCGCCCGATCCTGGCGATGACGCCGCGTGGCGCGCCGCTCACCCAGCGGCGTGTTCGCGCCCTTGCCAATGGCCCTGGCGCGGTCATCCTGTGCGGCCGGTTTGAAGGATTTGACGAGCGGATTTTCGATGCGCGCGCCATCGAGCAAATATCGATCGGCGATTACGTGCTGTCTGGCGGCGAGATGGGGGCGCTGGTGCTGCTTGATGCTTGCATTCGGCTGCTTCCCGGCGTAATGGGCGCGGCTTCTAGCGGTGTGGACGAAAGCTTCGAAACGGGCTTGCTCGAATACCCGCAATATACCCGACCACCGATGTGGGAAGGACGCACGATCCCCGAAGTGCTGCGATCGGGGGATCATGCGAGGGTTTCGGCATGGCGAAAGCACATGGCCGAAACCGATACACGGCTAAGGAGGCCAGACCTTTGGGAGCGTCATGAGGACGCTCGGGTCAGTCCTCCCTCTGGCGCGCACGAACAGACGAAGGAAGAATGAGATGAATCTCATCCAGACGATCGAAGCCGAGAACATCGCGAAGTTTCTCGAGAACAAGAAGATTCCCGATTTCCGCCCCGGCGATACGCTGAAGGTCGGTGTGAAGGTGGTCGAAGGCGAGCGTACCCGCGTCCAGAATTACGAAGGCGTGTGCATCGCGCGCTCGAACAAGGGCATGGGCAGCAACTTCACCGTCCGCAAGATCAGCTTTGGCGAAGGCGTGGAGCGCGTTTTCCCGCTTTATTCGCCCAACATCGACAGCATCGAAGTCGTCCGCAAGGGCGTCGTGCGGCGCGCCAAGCTTTATTATCTGCGCGGCCTGCGCGGCAAGCGTGCGCGCATCGCCGAGCGTCGCGATCCGCGCCCTGAAAAGGGCACTGCCGCC
>JBBQDD010000059.1:0-11700 GCA_038319335.1 Sphingomonadales bacterium | reverse complement strand
CGCTGTGATCGCCACGGAAACCGCATCAACCGCATGCGCGCCGCCGGCATAGTGTTTCGATACGCCCTCAAAGGCGACCGAGGGGCCAGTTCTGCGCGATTCTTGTGGCATCGCAGGCGGTGATGCGGGATGAAGCCGGGAAGGTCAAACAGGGGGTCCGGCATGAGCAGCACCAAGGCAATTTTCATCACCGGCGGCGGCTCTGGCATTGGCCGGGCCGTGGCCGTGCTGTTCGCCGCCCGGGGCTGGCATATCGGGCTGGCCGATGTGAACGCCGCTGCGCTGGCCGAAACGGCGGCGCTGCTGCCCGCAGGTCGCGTTTCCACCCATGTGATGGACGTGCGCGATCGTGATGGCTGGCGCACCGCGCTGGATGCCTTTGTCGCGACCAGTGGCGGGCGACTGGACGTTTTGTTCAACAATGCCGGCATCGCTGCCGGGGGCACGCTGGCCGATAACAGCTTTGACGAGATTGACCGGGTGGTCGGCATCAACCTGATGGGGGTCATCAACGGGGCAAAGATTGGCTATCCCTATTTGAAGGCGACGCCGGGTTCATGCCTGCTCAACACGGCATCGGCGGCGGGGATTTATGGCGGGCCGGGGATCGGCATCTATGCCGTCACCAAATTCGGGGTGCGCGCGCTGACCGAATCGCTCGACGGCGAATGGGCGGCGGACGGCATCAAGGTGCGATCGCTGATGCCCAGCTTCATCGATACACCGCTGCTGCAGGCGGGGATCACCGGATCGAACCGGTCGGTGAAGGAAGCGGTGATTGAGGGCGGGATGGAGATCACCCCCGTCGCTGATGTCGCCCAGGCCGCGTGGGATGCGGTGCACGGCGAAAAACTCCACACCCTGGTGGGCAAGACGGCCAAGCGCCTCGCCTTTGCCGCACGCTGGATGCCCGGCGGCCTGCGCAAGCAGATGAAGGCGCGGCGGGCGCTGGGGTAGGGCGGGGATACAGTCAGCGCGGCGATCCGTTGTCTAATCCGGGTGGTGAGCTAATAAAACGGCGACCATGAAGCGAGGTCAGCGAACGTTGCACAGCGAAGAATAATGCGCCAGCATAGCGGAATGAAATTATGCCAGGTGATGCTCGTACTTCTCGTCGCGATGCTTGCTGGGGGGTGTAATCAGGCGCCGCAGACTTACGCGGCGAATTGCTCAACTCCGCTTGGTCATTGGGGCCGCGAGAAGGATGGCGTCGGCCACTTGAGGGTGGTGCAACCCGTCTATATCGGTTCCGACGGTTCGATCTTATGGAATCGCGCAATTATCTCCGAAGCAGCGTTGCGTGGCTACATGTCCGAGATGAGCATTATGAATCCACAGCCGCAAGCTGTGCTCGAAGTCTCGCCTGCTGCTGCCTGCAAAAAAGTTCGATCAGTGCGTGCGGTCATGGATGCCGCTCCGCTTTGCAAAGGTCCGTACTCGCTTTGCAGCGAAGGTTGGAATTGGCGGCAGTGGCCCGAACTTGGCGGGCCGTGATATCCAATTTTAAGCGTTAGCAAACTTCGTGATTCATGGCCTCACAGATCTAATTTCGCACCTTTGGCGTGAACGCCTTTGCCGGATCGAACGCCTCATCAAGCAGCCGAGCCAGCCTCAGCGCGGCGCGCTCAACCTGCAGCCGCTGGGGCTCAATCGCGCGGGCGAGCGATTCGTTGGTCAGCACCAGTTGCTCCTTCGGCTTGGGGCCGCACGGATCGCCGCCCTGGGCCAGCGCATAGGCGACATCATGGCTGACGCCCCAAGCCTCGCGGCTCCAGTCCGCGACTGTTCCGGCGGCAATGGCGGCGCGATCGGCATCGCTATACCGCTGCTCGAGCGAAGGCGGCGTGGTGAGCGCGCGTTCGGCCAGCGCGCCGTCCCACACGCTGTGCAGGTTAAGCCGATCGGGGGCGTATAGCCCATAGGCCACCCGCACATCATTCCCGCCCCGGTCGCTGCGGTCGCCCGCGTGGAGCGGCATGTGCAGATCGCCCACGAAATGGATCAGGAACAGCAGCGCCGCCACCTTCTCGCGCATCGGGATGGTGCGGTCCTGGATCAGCTTCACCTGCCGGTCGATCTGCGCTGATACGCAATTGCCGTTGGCGCAGGCGCTGGTGAGGTCGAACGGCTTGCAGATGTCGACATTCTGGTAATGCCAGGGGGCGGTATAGCTGAACCGGTCGCCCATCGCGCGAATGCAATCGGGCCACACGCTGGCATCCTCGGCGGTTTTGGCCGGGCAGGTGGGGGTGTCGAGCATCGCGGTGCGCGCCAGCATCGCCTGCACCGCGGCGCGGGTGGCGGGCTTGGCGTTGATCAGCGCGGTGCGCGCAATCGCTCCATGCGCATAGCGGCCATAGGCCTGGGCGGGGCCATGGATCAGCAGCGATAGCGCCGCGACGAGCAGGACAAGGGTTCGGATCATGGTTTCGCCCCTAGCCAGCCAAACCGGCGATCGAAAGCTAAATCTCGTCGCCAAAGATGCAGATAATCCGCTCGCCCGCCGCATTCGCCCGGGCCCTGTACATGCCCGGAGTAGAAAACCGCCAGACAGCCTCTCCGGCGGGCGTTACCACGATCACCCCGCCCGTGCCGCCCAGCGCGACAACATCGGCGATAACGGCGGCAGCGGCGCTCGCCAAATCATCGCCCGCCATCCTGATCCGGGCGGCGATTTCATGTCCGGCGGCGGTGCGGATGTAGAACTCGCCCGCGCCAGTGGCGGAGACGGCGCAGGCGCGATCATCGGCATAGGTTCCTGCGCCGATCAGCGGCGTATCGCCAACGCGTCCCCAGCGTTTGCCGGTAACCCCGCCGGTGGAGGTGGCGGCCGCGACATGGCCGTGCGTATCACACGCGACCGCGCCGACCGTGCCATATTTCATCTCCGCATCGAACCAGCCCGCGGGCTTGGCCAGCAGTTCCGCCAGTTGCGCGCGGCGTTCCGGGAGCACCAGCCAGTCCTCTCCTGCTGCCTCCACGCCCTGTTCGCGCGCAAATTCATCCGCGCCCTGGCCGATCAGCAACACATGCGGGCTGGCCGCCATCACCGCGCGGGCCAGGCTGACCGGGTGGCGCACGCTCGATACCCCGGCGACCGCACCCGCCTGCCGATCCCGCCCGTCCATGATCGCGGCGTCGAGCGAGACCTGCCCGTCAAACCCCAGCACCGCGCCGCGCCCGGCATTGAAATGCGGATCATCCTCCAGCACGCGCACGGCAGCCTCCACCGCATCGATGGCATCGCCGCCCGCGCGCAGGATCGCGGCACCCGCGTCAAGCGCCACGCCCAGCGCCGCGCGCGCGCCTGCTGCCTGATCAGGGGTCAGCGTATCGGGGCGCAGAATGCCCGCGCCGCCGTGAATCATGAGCGTCCATCGTGCAGCGTCGGGCATCGTCGTTTGATCCTTCATGCCGCCCGCCGCGCCCGCAGGCCGATCAGCGGGCGCAGCCAGCCAATCTCTCGCCCGATTCGGTAAAATGCCCAGCAGCCCGCCACCGTCGCTGTCAGGATGATGACGAATTCGGCCGCAGGCGGCAGGCCGAACGCCAGCAATTCGCCCGCCACCACGACGATGATGGTCTGGTGGATCATGTAGAAGGGAAAAACCGCTTCGTTCAGCATGGGGCGGGCCGGGTGATCATGGTTCCACCAGCGATCGGCGACCCCGATCAGCGCCAAAATCGCGCCCCAGCACTGCAGCGCGCGCGCCACGCCGAACCAGTACCAGATGGTGCGTGTGGTGCCGGTTTTGCCCAGATAGGCGATCTCGACGCTGGTGATGAAGCCATAAGCCAGCACCGCCATCACCGCGCCCACCCACCACCAGCGCCTGATGGCGCGCCACACCCGGTCGCCGCCGCGCAGCAGAAATCCGAACATCAGCATCGGAAAATAGACGCGGTGGACTTGCCAATCGTCGAAGAATGCATGGGTTTCGGGCTTGCCGGGATAAGCATAGTTCCAGTTAGCGATCAGCAGGGCGGTGGGCACGATCACGATCAGCGGCCCGGCCAGCACCCGGTCTGCCATATCGGCGATCCATGTCTGCACGGCGCGCGGCGTGCAGGCGATCCCCAGCGCGAGCAGCACCGTGTAGAACCAGAGATAACCGACGAACCACAAATGCTGCCAGGTTGGCAGCACGATGCCGCCCAGTTTCCCGAAGCGGAAATAGTCATGCGTCCAGAAATACAGGAAGCTTTGGGTATAGCCGTGCTGGGTGCTCAGTTCGATCCAGGGTTGCGACGGGACGATGACGATCACACCGAACAGCAACGGCACGATCAGCCTTTTAGTGCGCCCCCAGGCAAAGCCGCCGGCGCGCGGATCACCTGCAAAGATCGCCCGGCTGGCATAGCCCGACACCACGAACAGCAACGGCAGCCGCCACGCATTGATGGCCTGCAGCGGGATGGCCACCCATTCCATCGGGTGCGCGGTCTTCGCGTGATAGCCCCAATGCACGAACACCAGGCCGAGATGGTAAAAGATCAGCAGGCCGAATGCGCCGATCCGCAGCCAATCCATCCCGTAATGTCGGCCCAACATGCTCTCCTGCCGGTTGTGCCGTTTTGTCGGACCCGGATCGTGATCGCTGACGCTATCGTATCGACGCGCGGGGAAGGCAACGCTATATCGACGCGGTAGTCATCTGCGAACCGTTGAGGAACTTTGCCATGTCGCTTCGCCCCTGGCGCGATATCACTCGTCGTAAAAGCCGCCAGATCATGGTCGGCAACGTCCCCGTTGGCGGCGATGCGCCCGTAACGGTGCAGACGATGACAAACACGCCGACCGACGATGCCAAGGCGACGATCGAGCAGATTCGCCGCTGCGAGGAAGCTGGCGTGGACATTATCCGCGTGTCGTGCCCGGATGTGGAAAGCACCGCCGCACTGAAGCAGATCGTGCGCGCCAGCCGCGTGCCAATCGTCGCGGACATTCATTTTCACTACAAGCGCGCGCTGGAAGCAGCGGATGCGGGGGCGGCCTGCCTGCGGATCAACCCCGGCAACATCGGCTCGGCGGCGCGCGTGAAGGAAGTCGTGAACGCCGCCAAGGCGAATGGCTGTGCGATCCGGATCGGCGTGAACGGCGGCAGCCTGGAAAAGGACTTGCTGGAAAAATATGGCGAGCCCTGCCCCGATGCGCTGGTCGAAAGCGCGCTTGATCATATCAAGCTGTTGCAGGACCATGATTTTCACGAATTCAAGGTCGCGGTAAAGGCGTCTGATTTCTTCCTGGCGGTGGCCGCCTATCAGCAACTGGCAGAAGCGGTCGATTGCCCGCTGCACCTGGGCATTACCGAGGCGGGCGGCTTTGTGGGCGGCACCGTAAAGTCGGCAATCGGCATCGGATCACTGCTCTGGTACGGCATTGGCGACACCATCCGCGTCTCGCTGTCGGCCGAGCCGGAGGATGAGGTTCGGGTTGGCTTTGAAATCCTGAAGGCGCTCGGCATCCGCAACCGCGGCGTGCGCGTGGTCAGCTGCCCGTCTTGCGCGCGGCAGGGTTTTGACGTGATCCGCACGGTGCAGGCGCTGGAGGAACGGCTCCAGCATATCCGCACGCCGATGTCGCTCAGCGTGCTCGGCTGCGTCGTCAACGGGCCCGGCGAAGCGCGCGAAACCGATATCGGGCTGACGGGTGGCGGCAACGGCAAGCACATGGTGTACCTGTCCGGCGTGACCGATCATACCGTGCAGAGCGAGGACATGATCGAACACATCGTCAAGCTGGTCGAAGCCAAGGCTGCTGAAATCGATGCGGCGGACGAAGCAAAGCTGGTCGAAGCGGCGGAATAAGCCATGGCCTGGGTGCTGCTGGTGATTGCCGGGCTGTTCGAAGTCGGTTTCACCACCTGCCTTCGCTACAGCGATGGTTTCAAAAACCTGAGCTGGAGCGCCGGTTTCCTCATCTGCACTTATCTCAGCTTCACCCTCCTTGAAAAAGCATCGCGGACGATCCCGCTGGGCACATCCTATGCGGTATGGGTCGGCATCGGCGCCGTCGGCACCGTGCTGGTCGGCGTGCTGACCGGCGAGGAAACGATCAGCGTGGTGCGGATTCTGCTGCTGCTGGGGCTGGTGGCGTGCATTGTCGGGCTGAAACTGGCGCATTGATGGCGCTTGGGTAGCAAGACAGGCTTTGTACCCTCGCGCTCCGAAGGGTATTGTGGTACGCGTCGGGTATGGAGGCGCTCGACATGACCTATCACGCAAAAGTCATCACCGGCGGCAAGATCGTCATTCCCGCAGAACTGCGCCGCGAAATGGGCATCGCTGACGGCGATACGCTGGTCTTTGTGCGCGGCGACGACGGCAGCGTTTCCATAAAAACGCACCGTCAGGTGATAGCGGACGGACAAAAGCAGTTTCGCGCGATGGTTGGCGATGATTACAGCGTCGATCAGTTCTTGCGGGAAAAACGCGCTGATTGGGGGGAGCGATGACGGTTGTTCTCGATGCTTCGGCCTTGCTGGCGGTATTGCTTGATGAACAAGGGGCACAAAATGTCATTCCGGTGATGCGCGGCAGTTTGATGTCGGCGGTGAATGCCTCTGAGTGTTTTTCGCGTGCGATCGACAAGGGATATTCCGCGAGCATCCCAACGCAGTTGCTGCGGCAGTTTGAAATTACAATTATGCCGTTCGGGCTGAAGCAGGCGGCGATGACCGCCGAACTGCGGCAGCACACGAGCTCGGTAGGCGCGTCCCTGGGGGACCGGGCTTTCCTGGCGCTGGCAATCGAGCATCAGGCCATTGCCCTTACCGGCGACCGGCGGCTTGCGGCGCTTGATGTCGGTGTGGATATCCAGCTGATCCGATGATCGGCAAGAACACCCTTGCTTTCGCCGTCGCATCGGGCGGCATCGCCACTTATTCGGTGATGGATGCCATCATGAAGGGGCTCAGCATTGAAAGCGGCGCGTATAGCGCGGTGCTGTGGCGATCGGTTGTCGGCGCGGCGATGCTGGGGGCGGTATTCGTGGTGCGGCGGCGGCCTTTGCCCGGCCCGGCGGCCTTGCGGCTGCACCTGATGCGCGGCGCGACGGCGGGTATTTCAGTGCTGCTGTTCTTTTGGGGGCTGGTGCGCGTGCCGATGGCACAGGGCGTGGCGCTCACCTTCCTCGCCCCGCTGATCGCACTGTTTTTCGCTGCGGCCTTGCTGGGCGAATCTATCCGGCGGGCGGCGATATGGGGGTCCATCGTTGCCAGCATGGGGGTGCTGGTGATCGCCGCTGGCGAGGTACAATCCCAGGCCTCGACGGATTATGTGCTTGGTTCGCTGGCGATTTTTGCCGCATCGGTATTCTATGCATACAGCCTGATCTTGCTGCGCCAACAGGCGCAGCTTGCCGATCCGCTGGAGGTCGCGTTGTTTACCAGCATCGTATTGGGCGGATTGTTGCTGGTCAGCGCGCCGTGGTTTGCGGGCTTGCCATCGGCGGCGCAACTGCCCGGCATCGGGGCCGCCGCCGTGCTCGGGTCGATATCGGCGATGGCGCTGGCCTGGGCGTATGGCCGGGCAGAGGCGCAGGTGCTGGCGCCAGTGGAATATACCGCCTTTGTCTGGGCGGCGATCCTGGGCTATCTGGTTTTTGGTGAAAAAGTGTCGGCCTACACGCTGGTCGGCACGATCCTGATCATTGGCGGGTGCGTGCTCGCGGTGCGCGGCAAGGCAGCGCCTGCCCCGCAGACAGAGGCTGCAGCATGACCCCGTCGATCCGCTTTGCGACCCCCGCCGATTTGCCCGTCATCCTGCATCTGGTGCGCGAACTGGCGGTATATGAGCGCGCGCTGGAAAAGGTCGTCGCAACTGAGGCGCTGCTGCACGAGGCGATGTTTGCGGCCACCCCGGCGGCGGAGGCGCTGATCGCGGAACTTGACGGCAAACCGGTTGGCCTTGCGCTGTTCTTCCACAATTTTTCGACGTGGACGGGTTGGCGCGGGGTGTATCTGGAGGATCTGTTCGTGGTGCCCGAAGCGCGCGGGCTTGGGTTGGGCAAGGCGCTGCTCCAGCGGCTTGCGGCGGTGGCGGTGGAGCGCGGCTGCGCCCGGTTCGAATGGCAGGTGCTGACATGGAACACCCCCGCGATTGATTTCTACCGCGCGATGGGGGCCGAAATGATGGAGGAATGGCGCACCTGCCGCGTTTCGGGCGATGCACTGACGCGGCTGGCATCGGGCGGCTGATGGCGATTGATACAGGCTTGATCGCCTGGGTGGAGGAGGCGCTGGCGCCGATGGGCACCGTCACCCGGCGGGCGATGATGGGCGGCGCAACGCTCTATCTGGATGGCACCATCTTTGCGATCGTTGCCGACGATCAGTTGTGGTTCAAGGCCGATGCCGCCAGCGACGCCGAATGGGACGCCGCCGATTGTCCGCGCTTTACCTTTGAAATGGGGGAGGGGCGGACGGGATCGATGAATTATCGCCGCGCGCCCGACGCTGTGTATGACGACGCCGATGCGATGCGCGTGTGGGCGAGCGTCGCAGTGGCAGCGGGGCAGCGCGCGCCGGTGCGCAAACCACGGAAGAAGCAATAGGCGCGGCGGGGACATCACCGCCGCGCCTCCCACATCTGCCTATGCTTCGGCAGCCGCCTTTTTGGCCCGCTCGACGGCTTCGATCACGATTCGACGCGCCTCGTCAGCGCCGCCCCATTTGCCGATGCGGACCCATTTCTTGGGCTCCAGGTCTTTGTAATGGGTGAAGAAATGCTCGATCTGCTGCATCACGATCTCGGGCAGGTCATGATGTTCGTCGACATTGGAATAATAAGGGAAGGTCGCGTCCACCGGCACGGTCAGCAGCTTTTCGTCGCCACCGGCTTCGTCTTCCAGGAACAGCACGGCAATCGGGCGGACCCGCACGATGCAGCCCGGAATGAACGGCGACCGCGCCACAACCAGCGCGTCGAGCGGATCGCCATCGGGCGACAGCGTGTGCGGAATGAAGCCGTAATTCGCCGGATAGCGCATCGGCGTGTGCAGGATGCGATCGACAAACAGTGCGCCTGATTTCTTGTCGAATTCATATTTCACCGGCTCGCCGCCCACCGGCACCTCGATGATGACGTTCAGGCTGTTGGGAACGTCCGCACCCGTCGGGATCATATCGATACGCATAAATTAGCTGATCTTCCTATTTGGCTGCCAAAAGCCGATCCAGGCCACCCTCTCCGGTGCCGATTTTTTCGAGGCGCGGGTAGCGCAGTCCGCCGTGATAGTCGATTGCAAAGCGTTCAATCCGCTCATCGGATTTGACCAGCAGTTCAATTGGCGCGGTGCCAGCCTTGGCAGCGGTAATCGCCTCCTTCAGCTTTTCGGGCGTATAGACGATGCCGTTGACTGCGGTGATCGAACTGCCCACCGTCAGCCCTGCCGCGAACGCCGGGCCATTCCACGTCACGCTGCTGATTTCACCTGCCTTGCCCATCACCACGCCAATCGAATAGCTGAGGTCGGTAATCGTGCGCCCCTTTTCATTCGCCTTGAAATAGGCGGTGGGGACGTCGGTATAGATCAGTTTATAGCCATTGGCGGCAAAGCCCGAAATTGGCGCAGGCGCGCCGGTTTCGGTGATCCGCGTGGTCAGGAACGCCTTCCAGTCATAGGGCGTGATGCCGTTCAGCGTGGCTGCGACATCGTCCAGCGTATAGGTCACCTGGCCCCAATCGCCGTCATTGATGCCGAAAAAGGCGCGCGCGAAATCGTCCATCGATTTCTTGCCCTTGGTCTGCTTGCGCAGGATCGAATCGACTTCCATCCAGATCAGCAGGCCTTCGTTGTAATAATCCTCCGATCGCTGCCAGCTCGTCCACGCCTTTGGCTTGCGCTGGGCGATGATGGGATCGTTGGTGGTGTCGACAAGGGGGCGCCACTGGCGGGCCTGGGCGGTGTCCAAGTTGGCCATGATCATCGCATAGGCATCCAGCGTATCGGCCTTGCTGACGATGCCCGATCGCGCCTGCAGCACATAGCCCCAGAACTGCGTCTGCCCTTCATATACCCAGAGCAGACTGTCGCGCATTGGGGTGCGGAAATCGGGGGTCCACAGGTCTGCGCCGCGGCGGAATTTGCCATCCCAGCTGTGCACATATTCATGGGGCAGCAGGTTGCGCGATGGCATGCTGGTTTCCCATTCGGTGAAATAGCCCAGCTTCACCCCGTCTTCGGACGACCGGTGATGCTCCAGCCCGATGCCGCCCAGCTCCTCCGAAATGGTGAAGAGGAAATGGTAATTGTCATAATGCTGCGCGCCGAACAGCTTCACTGCCTGATCGACCAGCTTTTTATGCGCATCAATCTGCGCGTCCTTCGCGACCAGCTGGGCCGGGCTGTCGGCAAAGGCATCGATGGTAACGCGCGGTGAAAGCGCGAATGCCTTGTAGTAGCGCCCGGCGACCACGGGGGAATCGACCAGCACTTCGTAATTGGTCTTTTCATACGCATAGGTTGCGCCAGTGACGGTGGCCGTCAGTGCCGATGCCGCCGTCCAGCCATCGGGGTAGGTAACGGTCGCCTGCACAGGGATCTGGCGGGTGAAGTAACCGGCCGGATACAGGCTCATCGAGTTCCACTGCAGGCTCATCAGGTTCGGCGTCACCGCCACGCGACCCTGCGCAGTGGCGGTAGCGGACAGGAACTGCAGCTCGATATCGACGGCTGTCGCGCCTGCGGGCACGTCGATGTGGAACGCGAACACGTCAACCGGATCGCGCGTCCACGCGACGGGCTGGCCGCCTGCGCTGATTTTCAGCCCGGCCAGTTTTTCGATCTGGCCCGATGCCCAGTGATTGCCCGGCAGCCATTTGGGGAACAGCAGCACCATCGGCCCCGCTTTGGCCACCGGCACCGTTTCCTTAACGCGGAAAATGCCCAGCCGCGTGTCCGTCGCGTCGATGTTCAGCGTGATGGTGCCGGGATAGGGCGTGTCCTGCGCCGCCGGGATCGTATCGACATGCGGCACGGGCTGGGGCTTTGAATTTTCGGCATGGGCGGCTGTGGTGGCGAGCAGCATCGCCGTTAGGGAAAGCATACGGATCATCGGATGGGGCTTTCGAAAGGACGCAAGGCAGGAAATGATGTGGTTAAAGCAGCGTGGCGCGACGTCGTCCAGCCTTGGTGCGATCAGCTGCCCAGCACGTTGATCGAAAACGCCAGCACGCCGATGTTGAAGATGAACGCAGCAAGGCTTTGGGCAATCACCGGCTGGCGCATCGCAGTGGCGGTGATCGCGACATCGGACGTCTGGAACGTCATGCCCAGCGTGAAGCTGAAATACAGGAAATCCCAATAATTGGGCTCCTGCGTTTCGGGGAAGTTCAGCCCGCCCCGGTCGTGGGGCGCATCCCCATCTGCATTTTTACCACCCGCCTTTTCACCATCGGCTCCTGCATAAAACAGATGGGCATAATGCAGCGCCCAGACGGTGTTTGAAAACAGCCAGCACAGAACCAGGGTGGCCACCACCAATGTGACGGTGACGGGGCTTTTCATATCCGCCATCTCGCTGGTGACAGACGCCAGGATCACCAACGTCACCACGATGCTGATGGCGAGCAGCAGCCCACGATTGGCATCGTTGCGGCGCGCATGAACCCGCATCGTGGCGGCGGGACTGCGCAGCAGGGGCGCGACGGTGGCAAGGAACAGCCCGCTTGCGATGTCGAACCCGGCCATGATGCCCT
>JBBQDD010000058.1:0-11732 GCA_038319335.1 Sphingomonadales bacterium | reverse complement strand
AAAACAGGTCAGCGCCCAGATACGCGCCCCTGGGTTTCCAGGCGAGCGCGATGGCGTTCAGCACTTCGCCAGAGCCGGTGCCGATCACGACCTGTTCGGGCGACACGCCGTATTTATCGGCAATCATCTTGATCAGCACATTGGATGCGGTGTCTGCATAATAGGCCCCTTTGGCGGTTGCTGCCTCTGCCGCCAGTTGCGCCTTGGGGCTGGGGCCATAGGGGTTCTCGTTGCGCGACAGCAGCGCGATGCCGTCTTTCGGGCCAAACATCCCGCCGATCATGGCGGGGGCAGGGGATGCCGCGCGGGCAAGCGCGGGGGCGGCAAAGCTGGCAGCAAAGGGGACGGCGGTGGCCCCCAGCATCAGGTTACGGCGGGAAATCTCCATCGAACGGCTCCTTTGATGTCAGTTAAAACCAGGCGTTGCGAAACATGATGACGGATACAAACAACAGGTACAGGCCAAACACGCGCTTCAGCGGGGCGGCGGGCAGGCTGTGCGCGGCGGCGGCCCCCAGCGGCGCTGTGAGCATTGACGCACATGCAATGATCGCGGCCCCCGGCACGTTGACATAGCCCAGCGACCCCATCGGCAGATCGGGCACGCCCAGACCGATGATCACAAAGCCAATCGTGCCCGGCACAGCGATGACGAAGCCCAAGCCAGCAGCCGTCGCAATGGCGCGGTGAATCGATCGGCCACACAGCGTCATCACCACCACCGCAATGGTGCCGCCGCCAATCCCGAGCAGCGACGAAAACGTGCCGAGCCCACCCGCGATCGATGCGCGCATAACGCCGGTTGGCATCCGGTCACTCATCGGGCGATCGCCGATCCAGGGCGCGATGAAATGGAGCGCCATCAGGAACACCCCGCCTGCAAAGATCAGCGTCAGCCCGCGCCCGTCGATCATCCGCGCCAGCAAAATGCCCGCGCCGACCCCCAGCACAATCCACGGCGCCCAGCTTTTCAGGATGTCGAAATCCACCGCACCCCGCCTGGCATGCGCCTGCACCGATCGCAGCGAGGTAAAGACGATTGTTGCCAGCGACGTGCCGATCGCGACATGGGCATATTCAGCAGGCGCGCCGCCCAGCACTGGCAGCAGCGCGATGAGCGCGGGCACCACCACAAAGCCGCCGCCGATCCCGAACAGCCCGGCGGCAAAGCCCGCCATCAGCCCGGCGATCAGCAACGCCACCAGCCCCGGCAACCAATGCGCGACCATGCCGGTCATCGCCGCTGCCGGGCTGAATGAAATACGGGGTTGAGACAAAACAGGCGCATCAAACTCTCCGCCGTTGACGGGGGTCAACGGAGTGGTTCCTGCGACGCTGTGCGGAAGTCTTGTCGCCCCCGCTTGATCGAATGTTGCGCGGGCACGCTGATCGAGTCAATCGACATTACCGATATGGTCACGCGGGGACTGGCATTCGCGATTTTCCTCGCTTAGACCACGCGCGCACATGGCCCGGATTGAAACGCCCAACCGCATTCGCGGTACTCAGGATATCTTCGGAGACGACCAGCGCCGGTTCGCGCGCGTGGTCGAAGCGTTTGAACGCGTCCGCAAACTTTACTGTTTCCAGCGGGTTGAATTACCGGTTTTCGAGGCGACGGCAGTGTTCGCGCGCTCGCTGGGCGAGACGACCGATGTCGTGTCGAAGGAAATGTACACGTTCGAGGATCGCGGCGGTGATTCGATCACGCTGCGGCCGGAATTCACCGCCGGCATCGCGCGCGCTTATTTGACGGAAGGGTGGCAGCAATATGCGCCGCTGAAGCTCGTCACGCACGGGCCGCTGTTTCGCTATGAACGCCCGCAAAAGGGGCGCTATCGCCAGTTCCATCAGATCGACGCCGAGATCATCGGCGCGGCCGAGCCGATGGCCGATGTCGAGTTGTTGGTGATGGCCGATCAGCTGATCCGCGAGCTGGGGATCGCAGACGGCGTGACGCTGCAGCTCAACACGCTGGGTGACGGGGAAACGCGCGATGCCTGGCGCGCGGCACTGGTTGCCCATTTTGAGGCGCACCGGGACGCGCTGAGCGAGGACAGCATCGCGCGCCTGGCCAAGAACCCGATGCGCATCCTCGATTCCAAAGACCCGCGCGACCGGCCTATCGCTGATGCAGCACCGGGTATTGATGGGTTTCTGACGGCGGAGGCGGGGGCGTTCTTCGAAAGCGTGACCAAGGGGCTTGATGCGGCGGGCGTTGCGTGGACGCGCAATGATACGCTGGTGCGCGGGCTGGATTATTACCGGCATACTGCGTTTGAATTCGTGACCGACCGGCTGGGCGCGCAGGGGACTGTGCTGGCGGGCGGCAGGTATGACGGGCTGATCGAGAGCCTGGGCGGGCCGAGCACGGCGGGGGTTGGCTGGGCGGCTGGGATTGAGCGGCTTGCGATGCTGGTGGATGAAGTTGACGAGGATCGACCGAATTTCGCTCTCGTCGTGGAAAATGACGAAGTGCTACCCCTCGTATTCGGCATTGCTCACCGATTTCGGCTGGCGGGGTTCAGTTGTGAAGTAACGGCCACCGGTTCTACAAAGAAGCGCTACGAGAAGGCCACTCGAAACGTTAATCCAGATTTCTCAGTTGTTTTCCTGTCTCGAGATGAGATCAAGGTTCGCACGTACGCAAAGTATCCGAAAATTCGAGTATCGACGGACGCCCTTCTTCCGTTGTTCCCTAACCCCAGCGCTGTGAGCTTCAATCTAGACGTCCGCGAGACATGGAGTGAGATGAAGCGTCGGCACGCTGGTTCGCGCGGGACGGCCGACGAATGACCACCATCTCCCCCGAACGCATCGCCCAGATTGCCGCCCGCCGGGACGAGCTTCAGGCGTTGATGGCGACAGGCGATCTGCCATCGGACCGGTTCGTCGCCGTGTCGAAGGAATATGCCGAGCTTGAGCCAGTCGTGAAGGCGGCGTGCGAGGTGCGGCGGTTGCGGGCGGAGCTGGTCGTGCTGAACGGGTTGGCCGAGGCACCCGACAGCGATGCCGAAATCCGTGAGATGGCGCGTGAGGAAATTGCCGCCATCAAGATCAACCTGCCCGCCGCAGAACGCGCGCTCGCGCTGTCGCTGCTGCCACGCGACGCGGCGGACGAGCGCGCGGCGATGCTCGAAATTCGCGGCGGCACCGGGGGGGATGAAGCGGCGCTGTTCGCAGGCGACCTGTTCCGCATGTACCAGCGTTATGCCGACAACCAGGGGTGGCGGGTCGAGCTGATTTCCGCCAGCCCGGGCGAATTCGGCGGCTATAAGGAAGTGATCGCCAGCGTGAACGGGCGGGGTGTGTTCGCGCGACTGAAGTTCGAAAGCGGTGTCCACCGCGTGCAGCGTGTGCCAGCGACCGAGGCGGGCGGGCGCATCCATACCTCGGCGGCGACAGTGGCGGTGCTGCCCGAAGCGGAGGAAGTTGATGTGAAGATCGACGAAGCGCGCGATTTGCGGATTGATATCTACCGCTCGTCGGGCCCGGGAGGCCAATCCGTCAACACCACGGACAGCGCGGTGCGCATCGTCCATATCCCCACCGGCCTGGTCGTGATCCAGCAGGACGAGAAATCGCAGCACAAGAACAAGGCCAAGGCGATGAAGGTGCTCCGCACGCGGCTGTACGAGGCTGAGCGCGAGCGGCTGCATGCCGAGCGGGCGGGCGCGCGCAAATCAATGGTGGGATCGGGCGATCGATCAGAGCGGATCCGCACCTATAACTATCCGCAAGGCCGGGTGACGGATCACCGCATCAACCTGACGCTGCACCGGCTGCCCGAGATTTTGCAGGGTGAAATGGACGAACTGATCGGCGCGCTGATCGCCGAGGATGAAGCGGAGCGGCTGGCGACGCTGGATGGGTGATGGCCCGATCAAGCCCCTCGCCATTGGCGGCGGGGTCAGGGGTGGGCCGGGCCCCGGAAGCAAAGGTCGATGATAGGCCCACCCCCAGCCCCTCCCGCAGGCGGGAGGGGAGTGAGAAATGCCCTTGCCGCTGCCACCACCGCGCTCTCCGCCGTTTCCGACACCCCCCGCCTCGACGCGGAACTGCTGATGGCGCACGCGCTGGCCGTTCCCCGCGAAGCGCTGTTGCTGCGCCATTTGGATGCGCCAGCGCCGCCCGGGTTCGATGCGCTGCTGGCCCGTCGGCTGGCGCATGAGCCGATTGCGTACATCACCGGCAGCCGTGCGTTCTGGACGATTGATCTGGCGGTTGGCCGTGGCGCGCTCATCCCCCGCGCAGACAGCGAGACGCTGATCGAGGCGGCGGTGGCGCATTTCGGCGCGGCCGGGCCGGGGCACATTCTGGATCTCGGCACGGGGCCGGGCAGTCTGTTGCTTGCCGCGCTTGACCAATGGCCGCGCGCGACCGGGCTGGGCGTCGACCGGTCACCCACCGCACTGGCGATGGCGCGCGCCAATGCCGAGCGGCTGGGGATGGCGCACCGCGCGGCCTTTGCGCTTGGCGACTGGGCAGCGGGGATCGAGCAGCGGTTCGACCTGGTGCTCGCCAACCCGCCCTATATCGGCACCCATGAGCAGCTGCCCGCCGACGTCGCCGATTATGAACCGCATGAGGCGCTGTTTGCCGGGCCCGATGGGCTGACCGATTATCGGCTGATCGTGCCGCAGCTGCCGGGCCTGCTGGCGCCTGCGGGCATCGCTATTCTGGAAATCGGCCATACCCAGGGCGATGCAGTTGCCGCCATCATCCTGCAAGCCGGATTGGTGCCAACGCTGCGCCACGATCTTGCCGGGCGGCCGCGCGCGATGATTGCTGCGCGGCAATAACACGAATTGTCACATAATTCCGCTTGGAGAATGCGCGCAGCCCCGCTATCTAATGAGTAGGGGCACGCATTTTCGACACCGTTGGTTGAAAATGGGCAGTTGCCCAGTTCCTTCGTCATGCAGCCGCTGTCGTCCGGTGGCCGTGGCACGCGCATTGGTTCCCGGTGGTCGGGGCAGGCGCGGCGAAGGGCATGCATCCGCATCTACGGAGCGACGCCGGTTTTGAATTTAAGGCACGAGGACAACAGGACTTGATCAACAATCGTCAAGCCGGCCGCCGTCGCGGTCGTGGCGGGCAGCGCTCGCCAGGTGGTGGCAATCCGGGGCGCGGCCCCGAAAACGGCAATCGCATCGACAATCGCGCCCGTGGCAACGCGGCGCAGTTGCTTGAAAAATACAAGACGCTGGCGCGCGATGCGCAGATGCAGGGCGACCGCGTCAACACCGAATATTATCTGCAATTTGCCGATCATTATTTCCGCGTGCTCGCCGAAACGCGGTCACGGTTTGAAGAAAACCAGCCGCGCCGCAGCCAGAACGACCAGTTCGAAGATGGCGATGACGAGGATTATGACGGCAATGTCGAAGGCATGGCCGACGACCGGGTCGATCCCTATCAGCCCGATCGCGGCAGCGACCGTGGTAGTGATCGGGGCAATGATCGGAACGATCGTGGTGGCGACCGGAACGACCGGCCCAACAACCGTGACTCTGCGAACCGTGATGCCAATAATCGTGATGGGGGCAACCGGGACAGCGCCAACCGGGACGGCAATCGCGCCAACGGGCGGGATCAGAACCGGGATCAGAACCGCGACCAGCCTCGCGAATCCGCTAGCCGCGACGCCAATGGCAATCGCGGCAATGGCCAGCGCGATACCGCACCCCGCGATAACGCCCCCCGGGATAATGGACCGCGCGATAACGCACCCCGTGATGGTGCCGATCGCCCGGCGCGCCGCTATCAGGCCGATCAGGACGCGCCAGCAGCGCCTTCACCCGAGGCAATCGATACCCAGTCCCAGGACGGGGCCGATCGCCCCCGGCGGGGTCGCCCGCGCCGCACGCTCGGGGCAGACGATGCTGCCCCGCGCAGCCGGGCGGACGGGGACAATGATGGCGATATCGCGATCGATGCTGATCGCCTGCCGCCCTCTCTCAGCCTGTCAGCGATCGTCAGCGATGATGCCGAACCCGCCGAGGAAAAGCCACGCCGCCGCCGCAAGGCAGCGACCAGCGAGGCAACGCCTGCCGAATAGGCTGGCGATCTTCGGATAAAATCAGCGGCGGGCCATCACGGCTCGCCGCTTTTTTATGGGCGCAGGCATTTGAGGAGTTGACCGGAGTCCCGGTACCCCTAGCATCTCCCAAAGCAATCGGGAGAGGCTGGCCATGCGCACGGGAATCTTGGCGATACTGCTCGTGGTGCCCGCGGAGGCATATGCCCAGGATGCGGGCGAACGGTCCGCGCAGGGTGATGTCGCCATCACCATCTACAACAATGATGTCGCGCTGGTGCAGGATACCCGGCAACTGAACTTGCCCGCCGGGGTGTCGCGCCAGGATTTTCCCGATGTATCGACGCAGATCAGGCCCCAGACGGTGCGGCTTAGTGCTGCCGGCACGACGATTGTCGAACAGAATTACGATTATGATCTGCTCAGCCCGGCGGCGCTGATGGAAAAGGCGGTGGGGCAGACGATCACGCTGCTGCGCACCAACCCGGCCACGGGCGCGGAAACCCGGGAACAGGCAAAGGTGCTCGCATCGAATGACGGCGTCGTGCTGCAGATCGGCAACCGGATCGAGATTTTGCGCGATGATGGGCTGCCGGTGCGCGTGGTGTTTTCCTCGCTGCCGCCCAATTTGCGGGCGCGGCCCACGCTATCGGTAACGCTGGACACGCAATCGGCGGGCACCCGCCCGGTAACGATCAGCTACCTGACCGGGGGGCTCGGCTGGAATGCCGATTATGTCGCGCTGTTCGACGAGGCCAAATCGACCATCGACGTGCAGGGCTGGGTGACGCTGCGCAACAGCGGCGCCACGCGCTTTGCCGATGCCGAAACCGTGCTGGTGGCGGGGGTGCCCGGCAGCAGCAACGGCAACCGCGGCCGCACCAGTTTTGCGCCGGGATCGCGGGCGGGCACCGAAACGGCGGCGCGGGCGCGGCTCGGCGATTTTTATCTCTATCCGCTGGCGGCACGCACCACGATTGCAGCGAATCAGCAAAAGCAGGTCAGTTTCCTGAGCGTGGGCGGGGTGCCTGCGCGCAAGGCGTATGAATACACCAATGGCTGGCTGGCGACGCAGGATGATCCGCAAAGCGTGGCCACGGTGCTGAAATTTTCGTCGTCATCGACTGGCGGGCTGGGCGATGCGCTGCCTGCCGGCACGGTGCGGGTCTATATTCGCGATGCCAAGGGCCAGCCCCAGTTCATTGGCGAAAACACGATCGGCCACACCCCGATGGGATCGTCGCTGGCGCTGAAAACGGGCGAAGCGTTTGACGTGAAGGTGAAGCCCACGCTGGAGAAACGCGACAAGATATTGAGTGACGAATGGGCGCGATCGGCCAAATATCGCATCACCCGCGATGGCCAGTCGAGCGTCGTCACGGTTGACCAGGCGGTCACTTATTACCGCACCACGATGAGTTACCGCGTTACCAATGCCCGGCCGGAAGCCGTGACGGTGGATGTCACCCAGGCGGGCCTCGACAATTACTGGCATGACACGCGGGTGCCGATGGAAAGCCTGCCGGGTGAGCAACGCTCGCTCGATGCACGGGTGTGGCATGTGCCCGTGCCCGCCAATGGCGAAACGGTGCTGACCGTATCCTTCGACACGCGGTATTGATTGCCATGCGCGGGCTGCTGGCCCTCGCCATCGGCCTGTCCTGTGTCGCGTCGTTTCCGGCGGCAGCGCAGCAGATCGTTACATCAGCCGGACCCGAAACGGTGTCCGTCAGCATCTACCGCGATCCTGATCGCGGGGCGGATGGTGCGATCAGCCGTGCGTCGCCGCAAGGCTATGCGCTGATTACCGAGACTCGCACGATTGTGCTGCCTGCAGGGCCCTCCACGATCCGGTTCGAAGGCGTGGCGGGCAATATCTTTCCCGAAAGCGCGATCGTCACCGGGCTGCCGGTGGCGGTGCGCGAAAAGAACCTCGATGCCGATCTGCTCTCCCCCCGCAGCCTGTATGATCGGGCGCTCGGGCGGCGGGTGATGGTGCGGCGGACTGACCCGGCGACGGGAAAAGTGCGCGAGGAGCAGGCGACGATCCGATCGGGCGCTAACGGGGCCGCCGTGCTGCAAACCGGTGCAGGCTATGAAGCGCTGCGCTGTTCGGGCCTGCCCGAGGCATTGGTGTACGACAAAGTTCCCGTCGGGCTGTCAGCCAAGCCGACATTGTCGATCGACGTCGACAATCCTGTCGCGACGACAACCACGGTGACGCTGTCCTATCTCGCGGGCGGTTTCGACTGGCAGGCCGATTACGTCATCCAGATGCAGCCCGGCGGGGTGAGCGCGGATATTATCGCGTGGATCACCCTGGCGTCCAGCGATGTGACCAGTTTTGTGCTGGCGGGTGCGCAGGTGATCGCAGGCAAGCCCAACCGCGAGTCCACACCCGGATTCGGCAATTTCAGCGGGGCTGCGCTCAATCTGGAATGCTGGCCCAACACGGGCGCACCGCCACCGCCCCCGCCGCCACCCCCACCGCCTCCACCGATGTTCGCGGCGGCCCCGGCGATGGCCATGGAATCGCGGGCGATGGATGTCGTCGTCACCGGATCACGCCTGGCACGGCAGGAGGAGCTGGGCGACCTGAAGCTGTACCGGATCACTGATCCCGTCACCGTCGCATCGCAGGCGCAAAAACAGGTGGGGCTGTTGGCCAAGACCGGGGTTCGCGTGGCGGTGGTCTATGTCAGCGACGTCTATGGCGGTCGGGCAGACGATCCGGTGCGGACGATCAGGGCGCGCAACCGGGTCGATTCGGGGCTTGGCCTGCCGCTGCCCGCGGGCAATGCCATTATCTTCGAAGGCGGCGATGCGCGGCCGATTCTGGTGGGCGAGGCATCGACCGACGACAAGGCGATCGGCGAGGATGTGGAGTTCAAGCTCGGCGCAACGCCCGGCGTTGACGCCGACGTCGACGATCTGCCCAGCAGGGGTCGCACGCAACGCTATCGGCTCACCGTTTCCAATGCCAATCCCTGGCCCGTCGCCTATGAGGCGAAATTCGCCCCCGATGGCGGCAAAACCCGGTTTGCGGCGCGGCTCGGCAAGCGCGACGGCAAGGCGTTATGGGCTGTAACCGTCCCCGCCAACGGTACCGTGGCGCTGGATTATGCAATCAAGCCATCGCCCTAATCCAGGTGCCGAACCTGTTCGTCATGCCCCGTGCCAGAGCTGAGAAACACCAGCCCCATCAACGCCGCCGTCAGCATGATCGTGCCGCCATAGCCGCCAACCGCCGCCGCGATGGTGATCCATGACAGCGGGCCATAGGCGTAGTTGAGCAGCAGGATCGCACCGGTGACGATGATGATCATCGCACCCGTCATCCAGCGCATGATCATCCTATACCGCCCCCAGGCAAAGGCGGCATAATCGGGATCGTCGAGTCCAGTCGTATTTTCAGGCATTGCTTTCAATTGCCGTGGAAAAGTGGAATCCTCAACCCCGCAGAGTCCGTTGCCGTGAGCGATGGGCCAGGGTGAGGAGAAAATCGCATGACGATCGCAGCGATTCTGAGCGGCAAGGGGCGTGACGTCCTGTCCGTTACCGCGCATCAGACGGTGATGGAGGCGGCGACCCTGCTGGCGCAGCGGCGGATTGGCGCGCTGCCGGTGATGGATGGCCCCAATGTGGCGGGCATTTTTTCGGAACGTGATGTCATCCATGCGCTCGAAAGCCACGGGGCGGACGCGCTGACCCGCAAGGTGGGTGATGTGATGACCGCGCCCGCGATCACCGTTGGCCCGGCCGATTCGGTGATCGGCGCGCTATCGCTGATGACGCGGCGGCGAATCCGCCATCTGCCGGTGCTGGAGGGCGGGCGGATCATCGGCGTGGTCTCAATCGGCGATCTCGTCAAATTCCGGATCGACCGGATCGAGGCGGATGCAGCGGCGATGCGCGATTATATCCAGACGGCGTGATCAGCCTTCAGGCGGGCACTGCATTTGCGATCGGCTGACGGCGGACGATCGCGATGATTTCATCAATCACCGCGCGGGAGAAGATCCCCAGCCAGCCGATATAAACGCCGCCACCCACCGCGACGAGCACGGCGAGCCGCAGTGGCGCTGGCAGCACCGGCAGTGCGCCGTCCACCGTCATCACCGTCACGCCCATCGCGAGCGCGGCGATCAACGGCGGCAGGATCGATTCGAACAGCGCGCGCGCGGAAACGCCGATCACGGGCAGGGTGCGCCACAGGCTGATCCCCAGATATAGCGGATAGGCGGCCAGCCATGAACAGGCCAGGCCAATCACGCCCCACTGAATTCCGATCAGGTAGGCGCTTCCCAGCAACACTGCGCCGGTCGCGCCGTTGCGCACGCTGATGCCGGGGTGGCCAGTGGCATCGCAGGCGGGCGCGAGCAGCACCTGCATCGTCAGCATCGGCATGGCGCAGGCAAGGATGCGGACGATGGGCAACGCCTCCACCCATTGCGGCCCCAGCATCGTCCGTACAATCGGATCAGCGGTAACGGCGAGGCCGACGTAAAAGGGCAGTGCCGCCGTCATGATCACGCGCACGCTGCGTGCAAAACCGCTCGCGATCGCCGCCCCATCATCCTGCATGCATGCATAGGCAGAAAACGCGACCTCGTTGAGGGGCGGCACCACTTTCGACACGAAGATCTGCGTCAGGAACAGGCTGGTGGTGTAGATGCCGAGCATGTGCGGCTCGAACGCGCGGCCCGCGATGAACACATCCATCTGGCTTTCGACGAACCACAGCAGCTGGCCGACGGCCATCACGCTGCCATAGCGCGCCAGATGCCCGGCACCGCGAAAATCAAACACCGGCCACATCAGCGACTTTGCTGCCGCCGTCAGCCCCACGGCCCGCACCGCGAACATCACCAGCGGCGCAATCACCAGCGTCCACACGCCAAGGCCCGCCATGGCGCCGATCAGCGCGGCGCTGGCGCTGGCGATTGACGACAGAATGTTGACGCGCGCCTGCCCTTTGAAATCCATCGATCGGGAGAGCAGCGCATAGGCCAGCGCCATGAACGGCGTGGTCGCATAGATCAGCGCCTGCACCTGCAGCATCTGGCCGACGATCGGCTGGCGGTAATAGGCGGCGGCCACGGGGGCCAGGATCAGCTGGATCGATGCCAGCCCCAGATTGACGAGCAGCATCATGCCAAACAGCTGGCGAATCTGGCGATCGGTAACGTCGGGCTGGCGAATCAATCCGCTCGCCAGGCCATAGCCGTTCAGCATGTTGAGCAGCAGCACCACCACCTGCGTCATCGCAAACAGGCCGTAGTCCGCCGGGGCCAGGATGCGAATCACCATGAAGGTGGCGCCCCATTGCACCATCTGCGCGAAAATCTGGCTGCCAGACCGCCAGATCACGGCACTGCGGACCTGGTCGGCCAGCGATTCCGACTCGCGAATCAGCGGGGAGGTGGGTGAATCCATAGCGATTTGCTATGCCCCAAGGTGATTACAGAGCCGTAAACCCTAGGACTTCTGCGGGCTACAGCCCCCGTTGTAAGAAAATTGCAAAAAGGCGTTGACGGGTGTTGGACCCACACATATAAGCCACTCCACCGCAGCGATGGACCACACGGTTCGCTTCTGCAGTCACCAAATCCTCGGCGCTAGCCCAGCCCTCCTTAAAAAGAGGAACGGGAAAGCGTCGGTCTTTTGCGCTCTTTGACATTGTCGGTTTAGA
>JBBQDD010000057.1:0-11761 GCA_038319335.1 Sphingomonadales bacterium | reverse complement strand
TATAGCCCGTGGTGTTCACGTTGGCGAGGTTGTTCGAGATGACCCGCATGCGCATGTCCTGGGCATCAAGCCCGGTCCGTGCGATGTGCATTGCTGCGCTGCCCATGTCCTATTCCCCTGTTAAGACGGCAGGCGCATCAGCGATGCACCGCCTTCGTCGAGTTCCTTGGCCGATTTGATCAGATTGGCCTGCACTTCGTAGCTGCGCTGGTTTTCGATCATGTCGACCAGTGCTTCGGTAAGGTTGACGTTTGATCCCTCGAGCGACCCTGTGACGACCTTGGCCGTCGGATCGCCAGGCAATGCCCCGCCGCTGCGGACATGGAGCAGGTTGTCCAGCCCCTTGACGGTGTCGGAACCCTTCACGCTCGCCAGTTTGATCTGATCGACGATGACGGGCGGGGCGCCGCGTTCAGCACCGAACGGCACGATCGCGATGCTGCCATCGGGGCCGATCGTCACGCTTTGCGCGGGCGGCACGGTGATCGGACCCCCCGATCCGATCACCGGGAACCCGTCGCCGGTTTCCAGCACGCCCGATGCGGCGACCGACAGGTCACCGCGCCGGGTATAGGCTTCACTGCCATCGGCGGCTTGCACCGCGATCCACGCATCGCCGGCCACCGCGACATCGAGCGGCTTGCCGGTGGAAAAGATGGCGCCGGGGCGCCGATCGACATCGGTGATTTCCTCCGATGCCGGCTGGCGCGCCAGCAGGCCGGGGCCGCTGACCTTCAGCTGATCGAACACCACCCGATCGGCGCGAAAACCGATCGTGGAGGCGTTCGCCATGTTGTTGGCGATCGCCGCCTGCGCCGCCATATGCCCTTTCAGGCCCGACGCAGCGGTATAGATCAACTTGTCCATTCAATCGGCCCCGATATCTGTGATTACTGGAGGTTGAAGATCGTCTGCGAGATCTGGTTGTCGGTCTCGAGCGCCTTGGCATTCGCCTGGAAATTGCGCTGCGCCGCGATCAGACCGACAAGTTCTTCGGTCTGGTCGACGTTCGAGCGCTCGATCGCGCCCGACAACAGGCCACCAAAGCCGTTGCTGCCCGGCTCACCCAGCACAGGCGAACCCGACAGGCCGGTTGCTGCCCAGCTGCTGCTGCCCAGCTGGCGCAGGCCCGATGGGTTGGCGAAATTGGCGAGCAGCACCTTGCCCAACGTCTTGGTTTCGCCGTTGGAGAAGCTGGCGCGGATCATGCCTTCATTGTCGATGGTCACGCCCTGCAACTGGCCAACGGCAATGCCGTCCTGGCTGCTCGCCGCCAGGTCAAACGGTGCACCCAGCTGGGTGGTGGCATTCCCGAAGTCCAGCGCCACAACCTGCGGGTTCGGGCTACTGGCCGGGGTGAACGCATCAAAGGTCGTTGGCGTCGTCGGCGAGGTGAGCGTGCCTGCCGCATCGAACGTCAGCGTGATCGGCGCGGTGCCGCCGCTGACGAGTGCCTGATCACCCACAAAGCTGAAGGCTGACCAGGTGCTGGTCGGCGTCGCACCGGTCGGCACCGTTTCGCGCTTGAAATAGGTCGTCAGGGTCTGGGCATTGCCCTCTGAATCAAAGATCGTCGTCTGGGTCGATTCATTGTAGCTCGACGGATCGAAGCGATCGAAGGTCGTCGTCGCCGGAATGGCCCCGCCGCCCGGCAGGTTGACCGAAAGCGCGACGTTCTGGGTGGCGGCAGGCGTGCCGCTGGTCGCGGGCAGACGGACGCTGACGGCAGACGACAGCCCCGATGCCACCACCGCGCCGCTGCCGTCGACCGGATAGGCCTGCAGATGCGCGCCCGATCCATCGACGACATAGCGATTGGCATCCACCAGGAACGCGCCGTTGCGCGTGAAGTTTACCGGCCCGCCATCAAGCTGCGGCTTCACCGCAAAAAACCCGTCGCCCGAAATCGCGATATCCAGCGCCGATGCGGTCTGCACCAGATTGCCCTGGCTGAACTGCTGGCGGTTGGCCTTCACCACGGTGCCCGATCCGACGGCCTGGGTGGGATTGGTGCCCACGCTTGACGCGATCACGTCGGCGAATTCCGAACGGCTCTTCTTGAAGCCATTGGTGCCGACATTGGCAAGGTTGTGCGAAATGGTGGCGAGGTCGGTTTGGGCTGCCTTCAGGCCGCTGAGCGAAGTGTAGAAAGACATGGTCGTATCTCCTTCTCGGGAAAAATGGGGTCGGGAAAATAGGGGCGGGAAAAATGGGGGTCAGGAATGCAGCGATCAGCCGATCTGGCGGACCTGGGTGGTGGGGATCTGGCCGATGCCGGCGACGGACAGGATCGGCGCGCCCGTTGCCGGGATCGATACCGAGCTGACCGGTGCCCAGACGAGCGGGGTGGTGCCGACGCCGACACCGTTGTTGTTGGCGGTCGTGGTGATCTTGAACGGGCCGGGCCCGGCGGGCTCGCCACTGTTGGTGGTGCCGTCCCAGTCGAATGTGGCGGTGCCCTTGGGCTGGGCGCCCAGCGACAATGTTTTCAGGATCGCGCCGTTCGGCCCTTCGATGGAGACGCGGACGTCGCTGGCATCGCCTGCCAGCTCGACAGCGCCGGTCAGGCCGCCATCGGTGCGCGGGAACGCAGTGTTGCCCGGCGCGAGCACGGTGCGGCCGACATAGCTCAGCGCATCGCTGGTGCTGCCGCCCGACAATTTGTCCTGAATGGCCTTCAACGTGGAATTGATTTCGCTGATCCCGGCCACGCTTGAAAACTGGGCAAGCTGGCTCAGCTGCTGCGTCGCATCGACCGGATCGGTGGGATCCTGGTTCTTCAGCTGCGCGGTCAGCAGTTTCAAAAAGTCGTTCTGCGTCAGCGTATCGGCCTGTGCGCCGGTTTTCACCTGCGCGCCGGTGCTGGGGCGGCCAATGCCCAGATTGGCCAGCGTGCTATCGAAGGAAGTTGCCATGATCAGCGTCCCAGCTTGAGGGTGTCGAGGATCAGCGACTTTGCCGTCTGCAGCACCTCGACATTGTTTTGGAAATTGCGGGCGGTCTCCATCATGTCGACCAGCTCGCGGGTTTCATCGACAGCGGCTTCAAAGACATTGCCGTCCTTGTCGGCGACCGGATTAGTCGGGTCGTACCGCTTGTTGGGCGCGTTGCCTGCCTGAACGATGCTTTCGACGTTCACGGTCGCCAGCCCCGATGCCTGATCGAACTGGGTGCGAAACACCGGCTTCATCGTGCGGTAGGCGGCTGCCGCCGAGCCAGAGACGACACCGGCATTGGCCAGGTTCGACGCGGTCGTGTTCATCCGCACGAGCTGTGCAGACATCGCCCGCCCGGCGACCTGAAAAATGGTGAGGGGTTGATCGGCCATCTTATTCGCCTCTCAGTGCACGGGTGATCTGGCCGATGCGGCCGTTCAGAAACGAAAGCGTCGTTTGATAGGCGACAGCGTTTTCGGCGAAGGCGGTCTGTTCGGTCGCCAGCTCAACGGTGTTGCCGTCGAGCGATGCCTGCACGGGAACGCGGAACCGGGTTGCGCTGCTGATGGCTGTATCCACCCCGCTGCGATCCCCGCCCGATTGCGCAAGCGCTGTCTGGAAATCGATGTCCTTGGCCTTGAAGCCGGGGGTGGAGGCATTGGCGATGTTGGACGCAATCATCCCCATGCGCCGCGAGCGCAGTTCAAGCGCTGCTGCATGCACACCGAAAAGAAGGTCGTCTGACACGGTTCTGGTCCCCTGAAGGTCGTCGCATAAAATTCTGCGTGACCAACTAAGCAATCACCGTGCCAATTTGCGTGGCGGGGGCCGAACCGGCGGTTTCAAGCCTGTGCGGCGGATGACCGGCAAGCGCTTGCCGGGCGGCGGCAAGGGATCGCCGTTGGCCTTGGCGGATATTGCCGCCCGCATGCGAGCTGCAGGGCAATGCCCAAACTGGCCTGACCCTTGCTACGCGGCGCGACATGGACAGCATCCAACTTGCCCAGGCTTTCGGGCCGTATCTTGATCCGGTGGCGGCGGGCATCGTCGGCGGCGGCACGCTGCTGGCGGTGGTGCTGCGTACGGAGCTGCGCGATCTGGGGCGCGGCGTGGCGGCACTGCGCGTGCTGGCGCGGCGACGCTTTCGCGCTGATCCGCTGATCGATCAGATCGCCGCGCTGGGCCGGATCGCGGCCCGCCACGGGGTGATGTCGCTTGATCGATCGGTGATTGCCGATGCCGATGTGTCGGCAGCGATCGCCGCGATCGTCGATGGAGCAGAGCCTGATCATATCCAGGCGATCTTGCGCCACGCCCGGCAGGCACGCATCGAACGGCACCTTGCCGCAGCGGATATATGGGCGGCAGCGGCAGAGGTTGCGCCCGCCATGGGCATGGTCGGCACGCTGATCGGCCTGGTGAAGATGTTTTTGTCGATGAACGATCCTGCCGCGATCGGCGGGGCGATGGCGGTCGCGCTGCTCGCCACGCTGTACGGCGCGCTGGTCGCCAGTCTGGTGGCAATGCCCATCGCGGCAAGGCTGCGGCGGATGGCGCGTAACGAGGCGTTTGAGCGCATCCGGATCGAAGCGCCGTTGATCGCCATCGCCCGGCGCGAGGCACCGCGCCACCGCGACCATCCCCGGGTTGTGGAACGGACGGCGGCATGACCGACGATTTCTTTCCTGATGCCCCGCCCGTCAGACCGATATGGCTGGTGACGCTGGCTGATCTGGCGCTGTTGCTGGTGGGGTTCTTCGTGCTGGTGCAGGCGAACCAGTCGATCGACAAAAAGGCGCTGGCGCAGGGTTTGCGGGACGGGTTCGGCAGCACCACGCGCGTCGCAGAGCCGATGCCGGTGGCGGTGGCGGCGATGACTGGTTTCGCACCCGGTTCCAGCGCACTCCCGGCGTCTCCGGCTGCTATCATCGCCTGGGCTCGCGGTGCCGCCGCTGATCCGCGCGTCCAGATCAGGATCAGCGGTGCCGTGGATGGCACGCCCGCCGATATCGAACCATTGACGCGCAGTGCCAGCGTGCTCGCCGCTGATCGCGCCCGCGCGGGTGCCGCTGCCCTGGCCAGCGCCGGGGCCGTGCCGGCCGATCGGCTGACGATCGCCAATGATCCCGCACCCGGCCGTCGTGCCGTTACGCTGACGCTTGGCTTTGGCGGGGAACGGCCATGATTTGCCGCCCGGCAACGCCATTTTGCCGCCCGCGGCATTCCATCAAGGAGACCAAAATGTACCGCTTGCTCGCATGCACCCTGCTGATCGCCAGTCCGGCGGCCGCGCAGACCGCTTTTCAGGATAACCAGGCGATTGATCGCGGCGTTGCCGCCTTTACCGGCAAGCCGATCGGTGTGGAGGGTGGCGCACGTGCCCCCGTTGATGCCCGGCTGAAACTGGCGGCCTGCCCGATGGTGTCGATGGCGTGGCGCGCCGATAATCATGATTCCGTGGTGGTGACGTGCACGGGGCCGGACTGGCGCGTCTATGTGCCCGTGCTGGCACCGCCAACGCCGGTACAGGCCCCGGCAGCCGCGCCCGTGGCGGTCGCCGTCAAGCCGCAGATTGTCATCAAGCGCGGCGATCCGGTGACGATTGAGGCCGGCACGAACGGCTTTTCGATCAGCCGGGACGGTGTAGCGATGACCGATGCTGCCCCCGGCGGGCGCTTGCTCGTCAATGTCGATGATCCCAAAAAGCCGGTTCAGGCAATTGCGGTGGGCGTTGGCCGGGCAACCCTGCCGGGCTATGCGCTGTAACGCGTCCCCAACCTTATAATTTTTCCTAAAGCTTTGCCGATGTCGGTCGTCTTCTGGAGTGTAGGCACGATCACAAGGGTGGCGACATGGTGGATCCCGTTGGTGCAAAACCGGTAACGCAGGAGCGCTCCGTAGCGCGTCTGTCGCAGGCCGCGCCGGTTTCCCGGTCACGCTCCGTGGTGGATGATCATGGCGATTTACCCGTGACGGGCAGCCTGGCGAGCGTGGTTGCCGATTATGCCTCCAGCGCGCCGGTCGATCTGGAGCGCGTCGCCAAAATCCGCCACGCCATCGCCAACAACAGCTACCCGATCGTCGCCGAAACCATTGCCGATCGGCTGATTGCGATCAAATTGAACTGGAAGCCGCAATGACCCCCGGCAGCACTCGGCGCGATGCGCTGGTCCGCGTGATCGATGCGCTGCATGCAGAAATTGCCGCGCTGAAGGCAAATGATGTCGCCGGGCTGGAACGCGCCACGCGCACCAAGCTGATCGCGATCGACACCATTGCCGCCGCGGCGGACAGCCCGCCGACATCTGATATCCGCGCCCTGGCTGAAGAAGCCCACCGGCTGAACGAAACCTGCCGCATCTATGTGAACCTGATGAGCGCCAATGTGCGCCGCCGGTTGCAGCAGCTGACGGGTGATGGCGCCACCGGCTATCGCGGCCCGGCCATGGCGGGCGGATACGCCTGAACGCCGTCAAACAACGGTAAAACTGGCACGGTCCTTGCTGTGTAGACCCCTGCAACAGGGGGCCTATAGAGTCGATGACCGTCAATCCTATCGACAGAAGCACCGGGACGATCCAGTCGGCGATTGCGCTGGCATCGGCCAAGACGGGTGTGGATTTCAATTACCTGCTCGGCCAGGCGCAGGTCGAAAGCGGCATGCGGGCGGATGCGCGCGCGGGCACGTCGAGCGCGTCGGGGCTGTACCAGTTCATTGAGCAAAGCTGGCTCGCCGTCGTCAAGAAACACGGTGCCGAACACGGGCTTGGCTGGGCCGCCGAAAATATCGGCGAAGGGGCCAATGGCCGGCTGACGGTGAGCGATCCGGCCACCCGCCGCGCGATCCTGGCACTGCGCAACGATCCCGCCACCGCATCGCTGATGGCCGCCGAACATGCCGCCGATAACAAGGCTTCAATCGAAAATAGCCTCGGCCGCGCCGCAACCGGGACGGACTTGTACATGGCCCACTTCCTCGGCCTCGGCGGCGCGCGCAATTTCCTGAAGAACATGGAGGCCAATCCCGGCAAGATCGGCGCGGCGCTGTTTCCCGCTGCCGCCCGGGCAAACCAGAACATCTTTTACGGTGCAGGCGGCCAGCCGCGCACGTTGGCAGAAATCTATGACCGGTTCTCCGCCAAGCTTGATCGCGGCGCTGCATCGGTTGGCGCGGTCGGCCTTGCCTCGCGCAGCCTGACCCCTGCAATTGACGGGGCGGCCGACGGGATGGAGGTGATCCCCGGCAATGGCGAAAGCCAAAGCGGGGCAACGCGCTGGGCTAGGGCAACGCTCAACCAGCTGCAGGGCACGACTGAACGGGCAGCCAGTCTGTTGCGGCCAACGCCTGATACCGCTCGCCTCGCCTATCTGATGCTTGCGCGGTTGGGCGGCTGATCCATGGCATCGAACACCTTGTCCGGAAGCAATATCGGCGCGATTGCGCGCGGCGGCGCATTGCCCGTCGCTATCCTATTGCTAGTGCTGCTGATGGTCGTGCCGATCCCGGCGGCGCTGCTCGACATCTTTTTCATCATGAACATCACGATCAGCCTTGCTGTGCTGATGGTCGCGCTCAACGCGCAAAAGCCGCTCGATTTCTCCGCCTTCCCCAGCGTGCTGCTGTTCGCCACCCTGTTCCGCCTGTCGTTGAACGTCGCGTCGACGCGCGTGGTGCTGGTGCATGGGCATGAGGGCGAATCGGCGGCCGGTCATGTGATCGAAGCGTTCGGCACCTTTCTGATCGGCGGCGACTATGTCGTCGGGCTGTTCGTGTTTGCGATCCTGGTGATTATCAACATGATCGTCGTCACCAAGGGCGCGGGCCGCGTGTCCGCAGTGTCGGCGCGGTTCACGCTGGATGCGTTGCCCGGCAAGCAGATGGCAATCGATGCCGATCTGAATGCCGGCCTGTTGACGCCCGAAGAGGCTAAGGCCCGCCGCATCGAAGTGGCGACCGAAGCCGATTTCTATGGTTCGATGGATGGTTCGTCCAAATTCGTGAAGGGCGATGCGATTGCCGGCCTGCTGATTCTTGCCGCCAACATCATCGGCGGGCTCATCCTGGGGCCGATCAGCCACGGCATGACGATCGGCGATGCCGCCCACACCTATGTGCTGCTGGCGATTGGCGATGCGCTGGTGGCGCAAATCCCCTCGCTCATGCTGTCGATTGCGGCGGCGACCATCGTCACCCGCGTCACCTCCAGCCAGGATCTGGCCGGGCAGATTGGCAGCCAGTTTGGCTCGACCAAAACCTGGACGCCGGTTGCCGCCATCCTCGCCTTGCTCGGCATTTTGCCGGGAATGCCGCATTTCATCATCCTGCCTGCCGCCGCGGTTGCCGCTTTTGCCGCCTGGAAGCTCCGCCAGATCGCCCAGCGCCCGGTGGTGATCGAGGAAGTCGTTGCAGAGCCCGTTGATCCCTCGCGGATCAGCTGGGAGGAAGTGGCCGATTCAATCCAGATCAATCTGGATATCGGTTACGGCCTGGTGCCACTGGTCGATGAACGCCGCGGCAGTCCGCTGATGGGGCGGATCACCGGCGTGCGGCGGCAATTGTCGAAGGAACTCGGCTTCATCGTGCCGCAGGTGCGGGTACGCGATGATATCAACCTCGCGCCCTACACCTACCGCATCGTCGTAGGCGGGGTGGTGATTGGCGAGGATACCGTTTCGCCGGATGAGATGCTGGCGCTCGATACCGGCCAGGCAGTGGGCGCGCTGCAGGGCAAGCCGGTCAAGGATCCCACCTTCGGGCTGGACGCGACCTGGATTTCTACGGGCGATGCCGATGCGGCGACGGGGGCGGGCTTCCTGGTCGTCGATCCGGGCACCGTGGTCGCCACGCATCTGAACCATCTGCTTGGCACCAACGCGGCTGAACTGCTCGGGCCCGATGAAGTGCAGAGCCTGCTCGACCAGCTGAAGGAACGCGCCGCCAATCTGGTCGCCGCGCTCAGCCCGACCCCGGTGCCGCTGACCACGCTGACGCAGGTACTGCGCGGGCTGCTGGCGGAAGGGATTGCGCTGAAGGAGTTCCGCCGCATCGCCGCCGCCATCGCGGTTGCTGCGCAGAAAACGCTGGATGCCGAGGAAATCATCGAGCTGATCCGCCCTGATCTGGGCCCGCTGATCATCCAGAAACTGTGCGGCGTCCGCGAGCCGCTGCGCGTGATGACGCTGGAGGGGCAGCTCGAAGGGTTGCTCGGTCAGGCCGCCCGCAGCGATCCGTCGCGCCGCCACACGATCGAGCCCGATCTGGGCCGCCGCATCGTCGAGGCGCTGCAACGCGCCGCCCAACCGCTCGTCGCGGAGGCCAAACCCTTCGCCCTTGTCGTTCAACCCGCGATCCGCCTTGCGATCCGCAAATTGGTGAAAACCTGTATGCCCGACACGCCTGTCATGAGCTTCTTTGAAGTGCCCGAGGACAAATCGGTCGAAGTCGTCGCGGTGATCGGTGCGCCGGGGGCGCTGCCGGCATGAGCGCCCAGCCCAACCCCGCCAGCTTTGCCGCCGCCACGGCGGGCGCCGTGCCGCTCGTCTATGGCCGCGCCAAGCCTGACCCTAGCGTGCTGGCGCGCAAGCATCTGCCGCTGGTCCGCCGTGTCGCTTGGCACATCCATGGCAGCATGAGCAGCGCGGTGGAGGTGGAGGATTTGATCCAGATCGGCATGGTCGCGCTGCTGGAATCCGCCGCCGCGTTTGAAGATCGCGGGCAGGTGACGTTCGAGCAATATCTGCTCACCCGGGTACGTGGCGCGATGATCGATGAACTGCGCCGTCAGGCGACGCTGACGCGCGGGGCGATGCGGCGCCGGCGGGCCTATCAGGACAGCGTGACTGCACTCACCAACGAAACCGGCAAGCGCCCCGATGACGCAGCCGTGGCGGAACGGCTGGGGGTGTCGCTGGAAAAACTGCGGATCGATTATGCGGCAGCTGAGCCGGTGCGGTTCGAAACGATTGATGATATCTATTCAGACGATATGCCCTGGTTTGCCAGTGACGAACCAAATGCGTTCGACCAGCTGGCCGAGGCGGGTGCGCGCGATGCCCTGGTCGCGGCGATCAGCGCGCTGCCGGAGCGTGAGGCGCAGGTGATCCAGCTTTATTATGTCGAGGAGCTGAATCTGGAGGAGATCGGGCTGGTGCTGGGCGTTGGCCCGGCGCGCATCTGCCAGATCAAGAAATCAGCGCATGACCGGCTGAAAAAGGCGCTGGCTCGGGGCATGTGATGGGGCGCGCTGGCGCGTCGCCGCATCATGGCACTATCGCACCGTCAGCCAAACGTACCCGGTGTGCTCATGCTGCTCATCCGTGCTGCAATCGCGTGGAATTCGGCGATGGTTTCGTCGATGATGTCGGCGACCGGTTTGATCGTGTCGATCAGCCCGGATGTCTGCCCCGCCAGCCCGACGGCTGCCTCCATATCGCCGCCGAAATACAAATCCTGCAACCGCGCAAATGTGTCGCCAGGCATCAGCCCGGCCTCGTGGATCGCCATCGTCCGTTCGGTTTTCAGCGCGCGGATGCAGGGCGTTGATTTCTGGTTGAGCACCAGCGTGCCGGTTTCCGTCGCGTCGAGAATGGCTTGCTTGTAATTATGGTGGACCGGGCTTTCCGCAGCGGAGACGAAGCGCGTGCCCATCTGCACAGCCTCCGCACCCAGCGCGAAGGCGGCGGCCATGCCCTTGCCATCGCAAATCCCGCCCGCCGCCACCAAGGGCACGTCCGTCACACGGCGGATCGCCTGGAGAAGGACAAGCGTGGAGACTTCTTCGGGATTTTTGAACCCGCCGCCTTCCGATCCTTCCACCACCAGCCCATCAATCCCGGCGGCGACGCATTTCATCGCGGTCTCCACGGTCGGTACGGCGTGATAGACAGTGATTCCCGCGGCCTTTAGCGGCGCGATGAACTTGGCGGGGCTGCCCGCGGATGTCGTCACGAACTTCACCCCCGATGCGCAAATGAAATGCAGCATCGCATCATCCTTCAGGAACCGGATCGGCAGGTTGACGCCAAAGGGCGCGCTGGTGAGCGAGGCCATCTTGACGATCTCCGCCTGGCAATTCTCGGTTTCGCCCGATGATGTTTCGATGATCCCCAGCCCGCCCGCGTTGGACACGGCGGATGCCAACGCAGACCGGGCGATCCAGCCCATGGGTGCCTGAACGATCGGATAGCGCGCGCCGGTGTGCGCCAGAAAACGGTTCATTGGATCATCCCCTGCCTTTATCGTTGCGCGCTCTTTGCGGGCTGGCACGCGAAAAGAAAAGCGGGTCACCTGCGGATCTTCCGTCATTGCGAGCGTAGCGGAGCAATCCAGCGTGGCAGCGCGCGGGGGCTGGATTGCTTCGCTTCGTTCGCAATGACGGTACATGTTTTGTTTACGATGCTCTAAGGCCGGGACGAAGCCGATCGCCGCCAGCCGAGCGTGCTGACGGGCAAGGGTGAGGGAACAGGGCGCTATGAAACCACTTAGCGGCATTCGCGTGCTTGATTTCGGGCGCTATATCGCCGGGCCATATTGCGCCGCCCTGCTGGCCGATTACGGAGCTGACGTGATCCGGGTGGAGCGCGTGGGCGGCAATGAAGACCGGTTTCCGGGGCCCGTTGCAGAGGATGGCGCGGGCGCGGGCTTCCTGCAAATGAACCGCAACAAGCGGTCGCTCGCGCTCTCGCTGGGCAGCGTGGAGGGGCAGGCGATCGTCAAACGGCTCGTCGCCACCGCCGATATCGTGGTGGCCAACATGCCCGCAGAGGCACTCGCCAAGGCCGGGCTCGATCTGGAATCGCTGCGCGCGTCAAAGCCCGATATCATT
>JBBQDD010000056.1:0-11764 GCA_038319335.1 Sphingomonadales bacterium | reverse complement strand
AGCAGCGCGTCCGACCAGACGTCGGATTGCAATGGGGGCGGCATTTCGCCCGTATCGGTCATGCCGCAAACATGGTTTCCATCGCCCGCTCGATCCGCGCGGTCGATCCGGTTTCGTCCAGCACGTTGCGGCGCAATCGGTGGCGCAGCGCGAGCGGCGCGACACGCTTTAGGTGCGTTTGCGTCACCTCCAGTTCGCCTTCCAGCGCCGCCAGCGCCCGCGTCGCGCGCATCAGCGTCAGCTCGCCGCGCAGGCCATCCGCCCCCACCGCCATGCAGAGTTCCGACGCACGGATCAGCACCGCATCAGGCACCACCACCCGGGCGAGCAGATCCTTGCCCTTGGCGATCCGTTTCAGCGTCTTGCGTTCAGCCTTTGCCCATACCGCTGCAAAATCATCCGGCGTGCGTTCATAGGCATCGCAGCGTTTCAAAATCTCGACGCGCTGCTTCAAATCCTGCGGGGTGCGCACTTCCACCGACAGGCCGAACCGGTCGAGCAGCTGCGGACGTAGCTCGCCTTCCTCAGGGTTTCCGCTGCCGACCAGCACAAAGCGCGCGGCATGGCGAACGCTCAACCCCTCGCGCTCGACCACATTCTCACCCGATGCTGCCACGTCGAGCAGCAGATCGACGATATGGTCCTCCAGCAGGTTGATCTCATCGATGTACAAAAAGCCGCGGTGCGCGCGTGCCAGCAACCCCGGCTCAAACGCCTTTTCGCCGTGGCCAAGGGCCTTTTCGAGGTCTAGCGCACCCACCACCCGGTCCTCGGTCGCGCCCAGCGGCAGATCGACAAACGGCACCGGAGCGCTGGCATGGCCGGCACGGTGCGTTTCGGGCGTGGGGCATACCGACTGGCCCGGCGCGCAGCCATATCGGCAGCCCGGAACGACCTGCATCGGCGGCAGCAGGGCGGCCAGCGCCCGCACCGCAGTGGATTTACCGGTGCCGCGATCGCCAAACACCATCACCCCGCCAATCCGGGCGTCGATGGCGGCTATCAACAGGGCCAGTTTCATTTCGTCTTGGCCGACGATGGCAGAAAAGGGGAAGGACGCAGGCATCCTTTGCGTGTACCAGTTGTTTGACACTCTTCAAGACAGGCACGGCCAATCTACATGGAAACACCCGTTATCATCGGCATTGGGGGTGCTGTTTTTCTGGGCGCTGCGGGCGGGCTGATGACGCCCATCGGCCCCTGGTATCGCAATCTGAAAAAGCCTTCGCTGCAGCCGCCCGATTGGCTTTTCGGCCCGGCATGGACGATCATCCTGGCGCTGGCCGCATGGTCGGCCATTACCGCCTGGTATGCCGCCGATCAGCCATGGGAACGCAGCCGCGTGCTCTGCCTGTTTTCGCTGAATGCGGTGTGCCACTTTTTATGGAGCCCGTTATTCTTCCGCGCACAGCGACCGGACTGGGCGCTGATCGAAGTCGTGTTCCTGTGGATTTCGCTGCTGCTACTGGTGGTGCTGATCGCCCCCATATCAAGCGCTGCCAGCCTGATGGTGGTGCCGTATCTGCTGTGGGTCAGCTTTGCGGCATGGCTTAACTGGGCAATCGTGCGGCTTAATCGACCCTTTGGAGCGTGATGACGTTAGCTTGAACCGTTCGCCCTGAGCCCGCACGGATGAGGGGCGCATCAACCTAAAGTCATCGCGCTCTAGGTGAGCCTTACTCCACCGGCGGTGCTGCACCCTGCGTTTGTTGCTGCGTCGACAGGATGAACTGATCGAGCAGCATCAACCGTTCCTGAATGGCGGTACGGTAACTGGCACCGGGGGGCGACAGATCATGCGAGCGCTGCCACCACAGCCGCGCATTCTGCAGCTGGCCGGATTGCGCATAGCCAAGCCCCAGGAAGAAGGGCGGGCCGGGATGGCGCGGCGCGATGAACATCGCGCGCCGGAACGCGAACAGCGCGGACGGGGACAGGTTACCGCCATCATGCGTCACCAGCACGGTGCCAAGCTCCGTCCACAACGCCACGCTTTTGGGATTCTTGTCGATGCCGCCCAGCGTCACCTTTACCGCGCTTGACGGATCATTGCTGCGAATCATCGCATCGGCGGCGGTTTGATAGGCGGCGTCCAGCGTGTACCGTCCAAAAAAGGCACCGCGCAATTCGACAATATCGGCGGCCACATCCAGCTTCGATGTTTCGCCCTTGGCCGGGCTGGCGGGCAGACTGGGTGAGCCCTGCAAGGCATAACCCGCCGCACCGAACATCAATGCCGCCGCGGTGGATGTCCATAACAGCTTGGGCACGCCCAGCCGCCACAACAGCGCAGCAGCGGCCACCACGATACCGATCAGCACGGCCCAGCCCATCAGGCGCGCTTCCGCCGCTTGAAGCTGGCGCGCGCCAGCCACAGGCCAATCACGATGAACGCGATCGGCGTAATCCATAACGGCAGCGTGGCTGCTGACAGCGGCGGATCATAGGTCACATATTCTCCATAGCGCGCGATCAACCAGTCGCGCACCTGTTCAGGCGTTGATCCTTGCGAAATCTGGCGGCGCACCAGCGCGCGCATATCACCCGCCATCTCGGCATTGCTGTCGCCGATCGACTGGCCCTGACAAACCAGGCAACGCAGTGTTAGCATCAGCTTTTGCGCTTCTGCCTCCTGCTTGGGGTCCGGCAATTGCGTATCAGCCAGCCGCGCGGGCGGGCGCGCCGAATCCGCCAGCGCCGGGCCAGCGGCGACCAGCAGCAACAGCGCGACAATCAGGCGCATCATGACGATTTGCCCATTGCTTCAAGGATTTTCGGCACATCTTCATCGCGAATTTCACCAACGTGCTGAAGCAGTATCTTGCCCTGCCCGTCGATCACGAAGGTCTCGGGCACGCCCGCCGATCCCAGCGCCAGTTGCACGGCGCTTTCGGGATCATCGCCGATCCTTTCATAGGGATCGCCGTACCGGGCCAGGAAACCCCGAATATCATCAGGCCGATCACGAATGGCCACTGCATCAATCGCCACGCCCATCGCGCGCAGCCGTTCCAGCTGGGCCGATTCGGCTGCGCACGGGATGCACCAGCTGGCGAACACGTTCAGCAGCCGGGGCTTGCCCTGGCGGAACACGGCGGTGTCGAGGCCCGGCTTGCCCGGCAGCATCGGCGGCAGATCGAATTCCGGAACCGCGCGGCCAATCATCGCCGATCGTACCGTGCGATCAGCGGGCTTGATCAGCGCATAGCCCGCCACCAGGAACAGCCCCAGAAACACCGCCAGCGGCACCCAGAGCAGCCCGCGCTTCACGCCATTGCCTCACGGTGCGCTGCCTTGCGGTCGCGGAGGACGCGGCCGATCAGCGACAACAGCCCGCCCAGCGCGATCATCGCGCCGCCCGCCCAGATCAGCGTGACGAACGGCTTCCACCACAATCGCAGCTGCCACCGCCCGGCCTCATCTGGCTGGCCGAGCACGGTGTACAGCTGGCCGTCCCACACGGTTGCGATCGCCGATTCACTCGTCACCGTGACGGGCGTGGAGAAAAAGCGCGATTGCGGGGTGAGCGTAAACGGCGTGCCGCCATCGCGCTGCACCTTCAGCCGCGCCTGCAATGCGGACCAGTTTTCGCCTGCAACCGGGGTAATCCCCTGCAAGGTGATCGTGTAGGGGCCCACCCGCTGCGGCTCGCCCACGGTGGCCGCGACCAATGTCTGTTGGGTAAACGCCGTCTCCGATGCCATGCCTGCAAGGCTGACCGCAATGCCGAGATGCGCCAGCACCATGCCATAGGTGAACATCGGCGTACGGCGCAGATTGCGCTTCCACAACGGCGCCAGACTGGCGACAGCAAGCCCGGCGGCAAGGCACAGGCCCAGGATAGGCAGGATGCCCGCATTGGCCGCAAAAATGATCAGCGCAAGCAGCGCAATCACCGTCACCGCAATCGGCACGATAATGCGCCGGGCAACCGCACCGGCCTCATCCCGCCGCCACCGAACCAGGGGCCCGGCTGCCATGATCGCCACCAGCGCCAGCGCCACCGGCCCGGCTGCCTTGTTGAAAAAGGGCGGGCCGATTGACAGTTGCAGGCCAAACAGCCCGGCGGCGACGATCGGATACAGCGTCCCGATCAGCACAATGCCTAGGATGACGGAGAGCAACAGGTTGTTCGCCACCAGCGCGCCTTCGCGGCTGACCAGTTCGAACGTATTGCCCGCGCGGATCGTGCCGACCCGCAGCGCAAAAAGCGCCAGCGCGCCGCCAATGTACAGCGCGAGCAGCGCGAGGATGAAACTGCCGCGTTCAGGGTCTACGGCAAAGGCGTGGACGCTGGTGAGGATGCCCGATCGCACCAGGAACGTGCCGATCATCGACATGGAAAACGCCACCACCGCGAGCATGATCGTCCAAGCGCGAAGCCCGTCCCGCGTGGCCAGCACCGTGACGGAATGAAGCAGCGCGGTCGCCGCGAGCCACGGCATCAGCGAGGCATTTTCCACCGGATCCCAGAACCACCAGCCGCCCCAGCCGAGCTCATAATAGGCCCAGTAACTGCCTGCGGTGATGCCCAGCGTCAGGAAAATCCACGCGCCCAGCACCCATGGGCGCATCGCCCGGGCAAAGGCGGGGCCAACATCGCGCGTCACCATCGCGCCCACCGCGAACGAAAACGCCACCGAAATGCCGACATAGCCGATGTAAAGCGTGGGCGGGTGGAAGGCGAGGCCGGGGTCTTGCAGCAACGGATTCAGGCCGTTGCCGTCAACCGGCGCGGGCGTCAGCCGCGCAAACGGGTTGGATGAAAACAGCAGAAAAGCGTAAAAACCCAGCGCGATCAATGCCTGCGCGCCCAGCGTCGCGACCAGCGTCGACACCTGCAACCGACGCTCCAGCAACGCCACCGCGCCGCCCGCCATGCCCAGAATGGTCACCCACAGCAGCATCGATCCTTCATGATTGCCCCACGCGCCGGCGATCTTGTACAGCATCGGCTTGGCCGAATGGCTGTTTTGGGCGACCAGCAGCACCGACATGTCGGATGTGATGAACAACCACATCAGCACCGCCAGCGCGACCATGACCACCAGCCCCTGCACCACCGCAACCGGGCGCACAGCGTTCATCACATCGGGATCACCCCGGGAAACGCCCAGCGCGGCCAGCGCAAATTGCAGCGCCGCAAGCGCGGCAGCGATCCAGAGTGCGGCGAGCCCCGCTTCAGCAATCATTGTGGTGTGTTTTTCCCCGGCGTCGTGTTCGCCGCCATTTTACCGGCCATTTTGCCTGCCATTTCGGGTGGCATATACCGCTCATCATGCTTGGCGAGCAGGTTATCGGCGACAAAGCTGCCATCGGGCTGGAACTTGCCTTCGGCCACCACCCCTGATTTTTCCTTGAACAGATCTGGCGTGATGCCGCTGAACGTCACCGGCACGGTCGCCTTGCCATCGGTCACGATGAACCGGATCGTCACGCCGTCGGGCTGCTTCTTGATCGATCCGCCTTCAACCATCCCACCCAGCCGCACGGCGCGACCCAATGGCAGGCCCTGTTTGGCAACATCGCCGGGTGCGTAGAAAAACGCGGCCTGATCCTTCAACGCCGAAAGCGCCAGGCCGCTCGATCCGGCAATCGCCAGCACGGCGAGCACCGCCAGCGTCATTCGGTGATGTTTCGCCTTCATTTACTGCCCTTTTCGGCGGCCCGCATCGCCAGATAGCTGAACAGCGCAATGCCTGCCGATGCGACCAGTGTGATCGCATAGGCAGCGGTGACGAACGGCCAGGGGTTCATGCCTGTGCCATCCGCCGCATCCGCGCCTCTGCCTTGCTCGTCGCAAGCGCGGCCCGCATCCGCATCAGCACGATGCTTGCAAAAAACAACGTAAAGCCACCCAGTGTGTACCATAACGGCCAGATCAACGATCCATCAATCGTCTGTTTGGTCAGCCCGATGCTCTGGCCCTGATGCAGCGTATTCCACCACACCACCGAATAACGGATAATAGGCAGCAGGACTGAACCGGCGATGCCGTACAGCGCCGGGATCCGGCCGTCGCCGCCGCGATCGGCATCTGCGCGGGCCAGCCCCATGAAGCCCAGATAGACGAAAAACAGCAGCAGCATCGACGTCAGCCGACCATCCCATTCCCACCAGGTGCCCCAGGTGGGGCGACCCCAGATTGATCCGGTCGCCAGGCACAGCGCGGCAAACATCGCCCCCGGCAGCGCCATCGCACGCGCGGCCAGCATCGCCAGCGGATGACGCCAGATCAGATAAGCCAGGCTGGATACCGCAATCCCGCTCCACCCCGCCATGCCGAGCCAGGCGGTGGGCACGTGAATATAGAGGATACGGACGGTTTCACCCTGCAGGTAATCCGCCGGCGTCTGGGTAAGGCCTGCCCAGGTGCCAAAGGCGACCAACAGCGCGCCCGCCCAGAACAATGCCGGAGTCAGCGGTCGCGCCAGCTTCAGGAAGCGCGCGGGATTGGCAAGGGCATGAATCGACGGCACGATGGGGTACTAAGCCAAGATTAGCGACGAATCCACTGGTCGTTATGCGGTATTTCCCAACACCGAACATCCGTTGCCGGGACGAGCCGCTATCCGCTTGAATCGCCAGTTGAAAATCATCGTGCGCGGGTGCCGCCGCGGGTCAGCGCGTGTGCAGCCCGGATAGCATATTTGCAAGTTCCGCACTGCGAAACGGCTTGGTCAGGCGGGGCACCCCGGCGGCGATTCCCTCTGCGTCGGCATAGCCCGAAATGACGAGCACAGGCATGTCCGGCGCGGTCATCCGGACATGATCGATCAACGCCATCCCGGTCATGCCGCCCATCAGGTGATCGGTCACGATCAGATCGACCTGGCGTCGATCAAGCAGCTCGATTGCCGCCTCGCCCGATGATGCCTCGATCACGTCATAGCCGAATTCGATCAGCATATCGGCGGTCGTCTCGCGCACCTGTTCCTCATCATCGACCAGCAAAACGGTGCCCGCGCCGCGGGGTGCGGCGGCTTGCTCGGCGGGCGGTTCGATCACGGCGGCCTCGCAATCGGCCACCGGCAGCAACAGCTCGATCGTGGTGCCAAGCCCCGGCTTGCTCGAAATCGACAGCGCACCGCCCAGTTGCGATGCCAGCCCGTGGACCATCGACAGCCCCAGCCCGGTGCCCTTGCCAATGCCCTTGGTGGAAAAAAACGGCTCAATCGCATGTGCCAGCGTGTACTCGTCCATGCCAATGCCCGTGTCGCTTACCGTCACCAGCACGTAGCGACCCGCCGCCAGCCCGGGCCGGGCATTGGCCGCCAGCGACTTCGCCGATGCGCCGATGGTCAGGTTGCCGCCCGATGGCATCGCATCACGCGCATTCACCGCCAGGTTCAGCAGCGCCATTTCCAGCTGGTTCACCTCTGCTGTCGCCGCGGGCAATGCCGCGTCGATGGCCAGGTCGATGCGGATTCGCGGCCCCGATGTGCTGGCGATCAAATCGGTCATCGACCGGATCAGCGCTGCGACATCAACTGGCTGGGGCTGCAGCGGCTGCCGCCGCGCAAAGGCAAGCAACCGCTGGACCAGCGTGCGGGCCCGCTCTGCCGATTGTAGCCCGCCAGCAATCAACCGGCGTTCCCGCTCCCCGCCAATTTCGCGTCGGCTGAGCAGATCGAGCGTGCCGATGATCGGGGTGAGCAGATTGTTGAAATCATGTGCGACCCCCCCGGTCAGCTGCCCCATCGCCTCCAGCTTTTGTGACTGGCGCAGCGCCTGCTCGGCAGCGCGGCGTTCGGTCGTCTCCTGCGCCTCGGGCACGAGCGCAATCACATCGCCCTGGGCGGAAAAAATGGGCCGCAGCACGAAATCGAACCACCGCCAGCCGCCAACCGGCAGGTTGATCAGCAATTCCTGCCGCACCACCGCGCCGCGCGCTACGGCATGAACAGCCTCCCTGATCGTGTCGGGCATCCCCGGATTATTGGCAAACCACGGCGTGTCCCAAAACGACAGCCCGACCACATTCTCCAGCACGCAATCGATTGCCCCCAGCGCCGTCCTGTTGGCGTCGAGCAGCAGGCCGTCCGGGTCGAGCAGGCTCTGAAAGCCAAAGCTGGTTTCAAAAATGGTGCGCAGCCGGGCTTCCTTCGCCTGCACTTCAGCCGTGCGCGCATGCACCTGTTCTTCCAGCGTTTCGTTGGCGATCCGTAACGCCGCTTCGGTTTCGCGCAGATCATCGATATCGGTGTTGGTGCCCACCCAGCCGGTGATCGCGCCCGTCGCATCGCGCATCGGCTCTGCTCGCACCAGGAACCAGCGATAGGATCCGTCGGCACCCCGAATGCGGAATTCAGTTTCGTACACGAACCCGGCGACGAGCGCCGCCGCCCAGCGCTCAGCAGCGGTCGGCAGATCATCGGGATGGACGATTTCCCCCCAGGCCGTTGGGCCATACAGGTCGCCATCCGCCGCGCCGCTATAGGTGTATGCCTGATCGTTCAACCAATAGAGCGCGCCATCGGCATGGGCCGCCCAAACCTGGTTGGGCATCGCCTGGGCAAAAACCCGAAACTGTTCTTCACTGCGTTGCAGCGCCTGGGTTTCCTTCACCCGGGACGTTGTTTCCGTGACGAAGGAGATTACGCCGTCAATCGATCCATTTTCCCCGAAAACCGGCGCGTAATCCAGGTTGAACCATGCCCGTTCCGGCACGCCGTGGCGCACAAGGGTGAATTCCAGATCCCGATAGGACAGCGACCGACCAGCCAGCCCCTCCGCCAGCACATGTGCATTGAAGGCCGCGGCCTCCGGCCAGGCACCCAGCACCGGGGTGCCCAGTATCTGCGGGTGCCGGTCGCCGGCAATTTCAGCATAGCCATCATTGTAAATCAGGATGCCGTCCTGCCCACACAACAGGCAGATCGGCAGTCCAGAGCGGCACAGCATACCCACCGCAGTCGTCAATGCCTGCGGCCATTGGGCAATCGGGCCAAGCGGGGTGGATGCCCAGTCGTGCTGCAGGATCAATGCCGCTGTAGCGGACTCGGTCGCGAGAAACGGCACCGGCGCATTCGGCATTATCGGTGCTGTCCCCTCCCCTTGCGATCGCCAGAAAATCCGAAGATCGTATCAGGTGCGTAATGGTAACGATGCACCCGCACAATCGTTCCCTGAGCCGCCGCCATGAGCAGTCGGGATCACTGATGCAGCTCTCCTGAAGGGGAGGGGTGAGTTTGTATGGTCACAAACGCCTCTAAAGGCGTCAGACCCTAATCTCCGCTGATCCGCACGGGCCCCAGATCGCCCTGCCCCACGGTCGCGCTGGCCATGGCCAGCATCGCGTCGAGCGATTTCTTCGCGCGCAGCCGCAGCCCTTCCTCAATCTCGATCCGCGGTTCCAGATCGCGCAGCGCGACGTAGAGCTTTTCCATCGTGTTCATCGCCATATAGGGGCAGATGTTGCAATTGCAGTTGCCGTCCGCCCCCGGCGCGCCGATGAAATTCTTGGTCGGATCAGTTTTTCGCATCTGGTGGATGATATGCGGTTCGGTCGCCACGATCAGCGTGTCGCCGGGCATCGTCTTGGCGAAATCCAGGATGCCGCTGGTCGATCCAACATAATCGGCATGATCCAGAATATAGGCGGGGCATTCGGGATGGGCAGCCACGGGCGCACCGGGGTGGATCGCCTTCAGCTTCAGCAGCTCGGTTTCGCTGAACGCCTCATGCACAATGCACACGCCCGGCCACAACAGCATGTCCCGCCCGGTCTTGCGCGCCAGATAGCCGCCCAGATGCTTGTCGGGGCCAAAGATGATCTTCTGTTCCGGCGGGATCTGGCTCAGGATTTTTTCCGCTGACGATGACGTGACAATCACGTCGCTCAGCGCCTTCACCTCGGTCGAGCAATTGATGTACGTCAACGCGATGTGATCGGGATGTGCGGCGCGGAACGCCGCGAACTTGTCCGGCGGGCAGCTGTCCTCCAGGCTGCACCCGGCGCGCAGATCAGGCAGGACGACGATCTTGTCAGGGCTCAGTATCTTGGCGGTATCGGCCATGAACTTCACGCCGCAAAATGCGATCACATCGGCATCGGTGGCCGCTGCCTTGCGCGACAGATCAAGGCTGTCCCCGACGAAATCGGCAATGTCCTGAATTTCCGGCCGCTGGTAATAATGCGCCAGGATCACCGCGTTGCGATCCTTGCGCAACCGATCAATCTCGTCGCGCAAATCGGTGCCTGTCGGGTTTCCGCCCATGCCGCCGCGTCCGTCCATCTCGATACTCCCCGGTGATGGCGCTCATGTGGACGTGGTGCGCCCCGTGATCAAGGGACCAGCTGGTGCGGGTGCAAATTCGCGCGGCGGCACCTGCGCCCCCAGCGAGCCTGCGGTGACCCACCGATAGAGCTGATCCCCGACGGGGCTGTAGGTGATCGCCTCAACCAGCAACGACCCACCAACGATCACGCCAATCCCCCACCACCATGCGGCATGCACGGTGCCCCTGCGGCGCCGGTCACGCGCCATGCCGATCACGGGAAAGACCAGCACACCGACCTGCGTCGCTTCATAGGCGAGCGGTGCAAGCAGGGGCATTGGCAGCAATCGCCCCAGCGCCGGCCCCATCAGCAGCGCCATGCCGCAGTAATGGAGTCGCCGGTGCCATTCAGTCTGGCGTCGCAGGGTAATCGCAGCGGTCGACAGCCCGGCAAACGCAATCACCGACATCGGGTCGAACACCAGAAACTGCAGCGGCGTGAAAAAGAACGGCACTTGCCCCCGGCGCGCCATCGCAACCGTCACCATGAAGCCAAGCACCACCATCGCCGCAATCCACGCAGTCGCCAGCCAGCCAAGCCGCCGGTGCCACGTCATCGAATGGCGGGCCGCGAACGCGTTCTGCAGCACATACAGGACGATCCAGCCAAAAAAGACAATGGCATGGGCATGCACCAGCAGCGGCGCGGAGAAACTCGATCGCCCCGCCGCCAGTTGCGTCGAAAATCCGGCGACGGCAGTAAGCGCCATCACAATGGCCATGGTCAGGAAGAACCGCTCGCTCCGCGGTTCCTCGGGCAATCGCATCTGCATCACCGATGCCATTTCGACTTCCCCCAAAAAAGCAATGTCGGGCCCCGCCCGGCTTAAACCCGGGCCGGTGGGGCCAGTGATCAGCTTAGCAGTTTCAGCGCGACCTGTCAGTCCGGCAACAGCGCTGGCTAGCCCCCGTTGCCGATCACTTCCTGCACTGATCGCGATTCATCCCAGTGTTCGCGGTCGCCCTGCCGTTCTGACGGGAAGGCGATGACGACCTCGACATCGTCCATCTTGGCCGCTGCCAGCGCGCCGCCAATCCACTGCGCCACCGCGCGGCGGGCATTCTCGCGGGCCGCCTTGATGCGTTCAGGGCGCTGTGCCTCCTGCTGGGCGGCGCGCTGCGCAAAGGTCGAAACCTTGCGCGCCAGCGTTGCCGCCGCGTCGCGCGTGACGAAGATGCCCCGGGTCTCATCCAGCGTAACCGCACTTTCATCGATGTTCGCGCGGGCCACGGTCACGTCGGGCACGTCGATGGTCAGGCGACGGCTGGTGTTGTCCCAGCGATACTGGTCGTCGCGCAAAGCGGTCAGATCGATGAAATAATCGACGCTGAAGGGGGCCTTGATGATCTTGTCAGACGTCAGCCAGCCACCCCCGCGCACATCAGTGGCGCTCGACTGCACGGTGCCGGAAACCGAGCCGACCTTCAACGCGCTGGCCCGGGCAAAGCTCGCCTGGACGACCCGTGTCACCGCGCGGCCATC
>JBBQDD010000055.1:0-11807 GCA_038319335.1 Sphingomonadales bacterium | reverse complement strand
CCGGCAACCCGGTAAGCGACATCGACCTGGAGGTTGATGCCCTGTTGCGGCGGCGATTGTCGGCGATTGATCCGGAAGCTGGCTGGCTGTCGGAAGAAACCGCCGACAACGCTGATCGACTGGCGTGCCAGCGTTTATGGGTGGTCGATCCCATCGATGGCACGCGCGATTATCTGCGCGGGCGGCCCGGCTGGGCGGTTTCGGTGGCGCTGGTGGATAATGGCTTGCCGGTGGTGGGGGTGCTTGATGCCCCGGCGCGCGGCGAAACCTGGCGCGCGGTGGCGGGCGAGGGCGCAACCCGCAATGGCGCGCCGATCCGCGCAGGCGGGCGCGCCATCTTTTCCGGAGCGCGCGTGCCGAACGATGTGCTGCCCAGCGCTGACAGCGATCTGGTGCTGGTAGCCAAACCCAATTCGATCGCGCTGCGCATCGCGATGGTCGCCGCGGACGAGGCTGATCTGGTGGCGACGCTGCGCTGGGGTTTCGAATGGGATATCGCCGCCGCGGCGCTGATTGCGATGGAGGCTGGCGCGACCGTTACCGATGCCTTTGGCGCGCCGCTAGCGTTCAACACCCCCAGCGCGCAGGCATTCGGGCTGCTTGCCACCGCGCCCGGCATTCACGCCGATGCGGTGGCGCGGCTGGCGGATCGGGCGAAAATTCTGGTGAACCAACGGGCATAAGGGCCACGGGGCATGAGCGACGATCGGATCAGCTGGAACGATATTCTGGAAGTGGGCAAGGGCGGCCCCGGCTGCGGGCTACTGCACATCGACGGGCGCGAGCCGCGCGGGAATTATCGCTACCTGCCGCCAGCGCTGATGCATGACGGCACCGTCTATGCCTCCAGCTTCGTCTCTGGCGGTTTTGTGATCTGCGCGGTCGATCCGGTCACGCTGGTGCGCAGGGAAATATCGCCACGGCTGCCTTATGCGCGGCTGAAGGCGGTGGAGGGCGGCGCGATCATTTATGCCGATCACCATAGCGGGGAGAGCGAGGGCAGATTGTCGATTGTGCCGCAAAAGCCGCTGCTGGCGGGGATTGCGGCGCGGCTGCGAGGGGTCACCCCGCCGCGTCTGCCCCGTCGCCGCGATATTTGATTTCCAGAAACCGCCCGCGCGTTGCCAGCTGATCCAGATCACCCTCGGCGAGTTGCGTCGTCATCTCGCCGATCTGACTTTCGATCAGGCGCAGCCCGTCGAGCAATTGTGCATCGGGGGTGGAGCCATTGCGCTCAGTGCGGCGCAGTTCAGGCGGCACCCGCGTATAGCCCTTGATGAATTCGGGCAGCTGCTCGCCCACCAGCTTGCGGACTTCGGTTGCTGCCAGCTCGTTTTCGTCGAGCGCCGCGAGTTGCGGGCTCAGCGTTTCCAGCCGAACGCCGATCTGGTCGATCAGGGTAACGGCGGGCGCGGGCAGGGCGGCGCGTTGTGTTGCCAGCCAGCGCTCGGTCTGCGCCGGCAGCGCCTTTAGCGGCACCTCGCGCAGTTTTTCCGGCGTCGGCGCGGCGGCACCGGGCAGGATCGCCAGCGCAATCGTCGTTGCGATCAGCAGCGCCATCACCCCCACCGCTCCCAGCAGCCCGATGGGGCCGATCACCAGCGCAAACAGGATCGTGGCGAGCAAGATCGCCCCATCGGCGACCGCGATTCGCGTGATCCGCTGGCCGATACCGTCCGAACGATGCTGGCGCGCCAGGCCACGGCGTTGCCGCTCACCGGTGCGTTCCAGCAATTCGGCAGAACGTGCGATCTGGCGATCGACGTCAGTCATCTCACACCGCCTCCAGCTTGAACGGATCGCTGTTCGGGCCGCTTAGCGCGCCTTGCGCTTGGCCCTCGGCCCGGGCGATATAGCCCTTGGACTTTTCTACTTCTGCGCCCAGCGACGTCACCGTCGTCTTCATGCTGTCCAGCGCCTTCAGCTTGAACACGTCGATCGCATCCATCGTGTCATAGATGTTCTGGAACGCGCGCTGCAGCGTTTCCAGCGGGATGGTGGCGCTGGCGGCTTGCTCATGGATCGTCGCGGTTTGGCTTTTCAGCAGCTTGCCGGTCGAATCGATGATGTTGGCGGTGGTGGTGTTGAGCGAGGTGATCTGTTCCAGCACCAGCCGCTGGTTCGTCAGCGCCTGTGCGACCGTCACGGCGGTGCGCAAAGCGGCCACCGTGGTGGTGCTGGCGCGATCGACGCCCTTCACCAGCTCGACATTGTTCTTCTTCACCAGATCGAGCGCGAGATAGCCCTGCACCGTCACCGCCATCTGGGTGAGCAAATCCTGCGTGCGCTGGCGGACGTAGAACAACGCCGTCTCGCGAATCGCCTTTGCCTTGGCGGGATCGGTGTGATCCAGTTCATTCGCTGCATCTTCCAGTTTGGTGTCCATCGTCTGGGCGAGGACAATCATCTGCTCCAGCCGCCCCATCGACGTCCACAGATTGGCGCGCTCCACATCGATGGCGGCATTGTCCATCAGCAGCTCGTCCTTGCCGGAGCCAAGCGATTTCAGGATCGACGAGATATGCCCCTGCGACGATTTATAACCGTCGAAATAATCGCGCATCTTGTTGCCGAACGGGATGATGCCGAAAATCTTCTTGGGCGCGAGCAGGCTGCCCTTTTTGCCGGGATCAAGATCCTCGATCGTGCGGCGCAATTCGGCCAGATCGGCACCGACGCCCGATTCCTGGTCCATCGCGCGCACCGGTCGATCGAGGAAGCGGTTCGATTGTCCGGCGGCGTCGCGAATTTCCTTTTGCCCCATCGCGCTGATCGCATCGACGCGCTTGCCGAATTCGGGCGAGTTCACGTCCTGCGCGATCAGATCGTCGACGAAGCTGTCGACCTTGGTGTGCAATTGCGTGCGGGTGCCCTCATCCACGGGGACCAGGCCAACGGCACGTTCGGGCGCGACCACGGGCACGGGATCGGGCGGGGTCAGCACCAGGCCAGTCGTTACGGTTTCAGTCGCGGTCGCCATCATAATCTCCAGCGCAGCCCAGGACATCGCCCCTAGACCGCATCAATGCAGCGGAACAGCCCGCCATTCAACTGTAGCATATAGCTAATACGCCGGGCAGCAATCTTCAACCGCCGGGCGGGTCTGTCGGCGTGGTCGAAAGTTTGGGCGCAATCGCGGCGGACAGCATCAGCTGCAGCTGATGATAGATCAGCAGCGGCAGGATCACCGCCCCCGCAATCGCCGGGGGAAACAGGATGCGAGCCATCGGCGCACCCGTCGCCAGGCTCTTGTGAGCGCCAGAAAACAGCAGCGTGATCCGGTCCTCTCGGTTCAGGCCTAGCGCGCCGCCCAGCGCCCATGCAGCGGCAAACGCCGCAAGCAACACCGCGACGACCACCAGCGCCAACCCGCCCAGTTCACCCGCCCCGATGCGCTGCCAAACCCCCTGCGCCGATGCCTCGGCAAAGGCGGTGTAGACGGCGAGCACGATCGTCAGCTTGTCCATCATCCCGGCCAGTGTCGCATGCCGCTGCACGGTGGGCAGCACATGGCGGCGCAGGATTTGCCCAAGCGCAAACGGCAGCAGCAACAGCATCGCCACTCGCCCGATGCCGGACAGCGAGAATTGCCCGAACGCCGTACTCGCGATCATCGCCAGCAGCAGCGGGGCGAGCACGACGCCCAATACATTGGATGCCGCCGATGCGATCACCGATGCGGCCACATTCCCCCGCGCCATCGATGCATAGGCGATCGACGACTGCACCGTGGTGGGCAGCACCGCGAGGAAGATCAGCCCCAGCAGAAGCGGCGGCGCGAATTGGCCATGCAGGGCGGTGCTCACCCCTAGCATCACGGCGGGAAAGCCAATATAGCCAAATCCCAGGATCGCCGCGTGAAGCCGCCACCGCCGTGCCCCGTCTACCACCGCCTGTGGGCTCAGCCGAGCGCCGTGGAGGAAGAAAAGTGTGAAAATCGCTGCATTCGAAAGCCAGCCGATCGCCACCAACCACTGCCCCTGTGCGGGGGCGATCGTTGCCACCACCAAAGTTGCCATCAGCAGCAGGATGAATCGATCGGGCAGCAGGCGGCGAAACAGCGACATGGGCACGGCGCTTACGACCCGGGTTGACGCGGTGCAAATACTGCCGCACGCGCTGCCTTTGCGCAGCGCACCATTTTGCGCTATGCGGCCCGCCAACACCCCCGCTTTAGCATTCAGGATAGTTTATGAGCCTCCGCAACGTGGCGATCATCGCCCACGTCGATCACGGCAAGACAACGCTGGTCGATCAACTTTTCCGCCAGTCGGGCACTTTCCGTGACAATCAGCGCATCGAAGAGCGCGCGATGGATTCCAACGATCTCGAAAAAGAGCGCGGGATCACCATTCTGGCCAAGTGCACCTCGATTGAGTGGGACGATCACCACGGCCACAAGACGCGGATCAACATTGTCGATACCCCCGGCCACGCCGATTTCGGCGGCGAGGTGGAGCGCATCCTGTCGATGGTCGACGGCGTTATCCTGCTGGTCGACGCTGCCGAAGGCGCGATGCCGCAAACCAAGTTCGTGACGGGCAAGGCGCTTGCGCTGGGCCTGCGCCCGATCGTCGTCGTCAACAAGATCGACCGCAGCGATGCCCGCGCACAGGAAGTGCTGGACGAGGTGTTCGACCTGTTCGTCAGCCTGGAGGCAAATGACGATCAGCTTGATTTCCCCGTGCTGTTCGCCAGCGGCCGCAATGGCTATGCGGGCGACAACCCCGATGTGCGTGAAGGCACGCTTGACCCGCTGTTCAACAAGATTGTCGAGCATGTGCCGGCACCCTCGGCCGATCCCGATGGCCCGTTCAAGTTCCTCGTCACCCTGCTTGACCGCGATAATTTCCTCGGCCGTATCCTGACGGGCCTGGTGTTTTCGGGCAGCGTCAAGACCAACATGCCGATCCATGCGCTCGATCCCGATGGCAAGATCGTGGAGACGGGCCGTGCGTCGAAGATCATGGCGTTTCGCGGGCTGGAGCGTTTGCCCGTCGATGAGGCCAATGCCGGTGACATCATCTCGATCGCCGGGCTGACCGTCGCAACGGTGGCGAACACGATCTGCGCTCCTGCCGTCACCGAGCCGCTGCACGCGCAGCCCATTGATCCGCCGACCTTGTCGATGCGTTTTGCCGTCAACGATTCGCCGATGGCGGGACGTGAGGGCAGCAAGGTGACGAGCCGCATGATTCGCGACCGGTTGTTGCGCGAAGGCGAATCGAACGTCGCCATCAAGGTGACTGAAAGCGATGACCGCGACAGTTACGAAGTCGCCGGCCGCGGCGAATTGCAACTTGGCGTGCTGATCGAGACGATGCGCCGCGAGGGCTTTGAACTCGGCATCAGCCGCCCGCGCGTGCTGTTCAAGGAAGACGAGAACGGCCAGAAGTTGGAGCCGTATGAAACCGTAATCATCGACGTCGATGAGGAATATTCGGGCACTGTCGTGGAGAAGATGAATCTCCGCAAGGCGGAGCTGACCGACATGCGCCCATCCGGCGGTGGCAAAACGCGTATCACCTTCAGCGCACCGTCGCGCGGGATGATCGGTTATCACGGCGAATTCCTGTCAGATACGCGCGGCACCGGCATCATGAACCGCCTGTTCGAAAAATACGGGCCCTTCAAGGGCCGCATTGACGGCCGCAAAAACGGCGTCCTGATCTCCAACGGTTCGGGCGAGGCCAATGCCTATGCGCTGGGGCCACTGGAAGAACGCGGCATCATGATGGTTGCCCCCGGCGAGGTGCTGTATGAAGGCATGATCATCGGTGAGAACGCCAAGAACGACGATCTTGAAGTCAACCCCATGAAGTCCAAAGCGCTGACCAACTTCCGCGTGAGCGGCAAGGACGATGCGATCCGCCTTACCCCGCCATGGCGGCTGACGCTGGAACAGGCGATCGCTTATATCGACGATGACGAGCTGGTCGAAGTGACGCCAAAGTCGATCCGCCTGCGCAAGCGCCATCTGGACCCGAACGAACGCAAGAAGGCAAGCCGGGCGAAGGTGGCGGCCTAACGCACAGCGCGGTTGACCTGACTGACGTCAGGCGCCGCCCTGGGTTCATCATAGAGCTGTACCACCCGCCCGGGGTGGTGCGGCGTCCCTGGCCTGTTTCGCGACATGGCTCGAAACGATTGAGCCAAGGTAACGTCATCCGGCGCTAATCGTCGCTCATTTCCGCGCGGCTGTTGAGCTGGATGTAGTTTTGCAGCCCCATGCGTTCGATCATGTCGAACTGCCGGTCGAGCATATCGACATGATCTTCCTCGTTGCTGAGGATCGATGCGAACAGATCGCGAGAAATATAATCGCGTACCTTTTCGGCATGCTCCACCGCATCGCGCAACGTTGCGATCGCTTCAACTTCAAGCGCGTGATCGGCTTTCAGGATTTCTTCCACCGTCTCGCCAATTCGGAGCCGGCCGAGCATCTGGAAATTGGGCAGGCCTTCAAGAAAAAGAATGCGCTCCGCCAGCTGGTCGGCATGCTTCATCTCATCGATGGATTCATGCCGTTCGAGCGCGGCGAGTTTTTTCACGCCCCAGTTATCGAGCATCCGGAAGTGCAGCCAATATTGGTTGACCGCGGTGAGCTCGTTCTTGAGCACCTCGTTCAGATACTCGATGACCTTGGCATCACCCTTCATCACGATACTCCAATTTGTGCTGTTTCAGGAGATCGTATCGGCAGCCAAGCGTCAAGCCGCTGCGCGTTCCTGATCGATGATGGTGCGCGCAAAAGTGAGGCATTGGCCGCATTTCGGCTGGCGGCCCAGCGCGCGATAGGCGGCGCAGGCATTGGTAGCACCATTGCGCGCTGCCTGGCGGACATCGTTTTCACGGATCGCATTGTAGACACAGACGACCATTGCCACCCTCACTCTCTGTCACCCTTATGAAGCTATTGAGAGTGATTCGCAAACGATTATTGCGTCGCATTCGCAAATAATACGCAGGGATTGGATGAAGGGACCGGTGGCTATCGCAATTCCCGCCTGATCATCAGTTTCAGGCCAGACCATGTCGCATCGACCGCGCAGACCTTCACGTCCACCAGCCCCGTTGGCAGGCATATGTCGCGGATGACGTCTTCAGTGATGTCGGTGGGCATTTTCGACGCTTTTTTGGGCCATGATATCCACACAAAGCCGGTGGGTTTCAGGGCCGTGCGCAGGACGGTGATATGGCGTTCAAGCGCGGCGCGATCCGTAACGAAGATATGGGCCGCATCCAGCGCGGTGGTGCCCGCTGCAAGCTCGACAACGCCGATCTCCTCTGGCGCGATCGCGGCCCGGACGCTGTCCGGCATGGCGTGAAACCAGGTCCGCATGCCGGGTTTGAGGCCCAGTTTGCGCGGCAGGGGCGTGCCCGAATAGCCGGCTGTCTCCACCATTACAGCCATGTCGCGATCTGGCTGAGCGGCTTTTTACGTAGCGCGTGGAGCGGCACGGTCGCGTCGGCGGCGGCATGCCCGGCCACCACGATCATCACCGGTTTTTCCGAAGCGGGTCGCTGGCAGCCGCGGTTCAGGAAGCGCATCGGGTTGGGCGTGTGGGTGAGCGTGGCGATGTTGGCGGCGTGGAGGGCGGCGAGCAGAAAGCCGGTGGCAATGCCCACGCTTTCGTTGACATAATAATTCTGCACATCGTCGCCGGGATCGATGCCGCCCCGGCGCTGGCCGAAAACGACGATCAGCCAGGGGGCGATTTCGAGATAGGATTTGTCGGCATCAGTGCCCAGCGGCCCCAGCGCGGCCAGCCATTCATCGCCTGCCTTGCCCGCGTAAAAGGCCGCTTCCTCCCGCTCGGCAGCAGCGCGAATCTCCGCCTTCAGTGCTGCTGATCCGATGACGGCGAAGTGCCAGGGCTGGTGATTGGCACCGGAGGGCGCGGTGCCAGCGGCCTCGATCGCGGCTTCGATGACGGCACGGGGCACGGCCGCATCGCTGAAATACCGGCAGGTGCGCCGCGTCCGCAACGTATCGCGCAGGGCGGCGGCCCGGGCGATTCGCTCGCCATCATCAAGCTCGGGCAGGCCGGGCCATGGCATTGTGGGGTGATCGATCATGCTGGGGGTGTACTATGGCGTGCCTGCCCGGTGCCAGTCGGCATGGTGCGGTGGCGTGCCGAATGCTGGCCGGAATCAGGAACGGCGTGCAGCCAGCTTGGCCACCATCGCAATCGGCGCTGCCACCAGGAAGATGTGGCGGAGCAGCGGGCCGATGATGTCGACCGGCAACGTGCCCGGCACCCGATCAGGAAAGCGCAGCGGCAGCACGACCCAGATCATGATGAAGCCAAGGATCAGCCCATAGCCGAAAATGCTGATTTCCGGGGTGCTGTTGACCAGCCGGATGCGGGCGGCGGCGACCAGATACACCAGCACCATCACCGCGATGATACCAAAATGCACCCCCGCGCCGATGATGAGCAATTGCTGATCGTCGCTGATACGAGCCGGATCGACCACCGCGCTCGCAATGCCGCGTAATACGCTTTCCGGGGTGGCACCGGCCAGATGCGCAAGGGCGACTTGCCCCGCCAGATCGGCGATGCCGGCCAGCAACGTGCCCAATATCAGCGCGGCGATGAAGCCAATGACGCTGTAGGATGTCGGTTTTGCGGGGATATACCATGAACCGCTAGATGCCGATGCCATCGCCGCACTCCCCCGAATCCGGAATTAACCATATCACCAGCATCGTTTCGGGTCCAGCATGACACGCCCGGCGAGCCGATCCAGGGTGACCGCGCGGGGCTTGGCGGGGTTGCTCCGCTACGCCGCAATGGCGCGCTCCATCACCCCGCAGCCGCCGCCGTGCCCATCAACGCGGGGAAGAACCCCTGATGCGCCGCGCGCAAATCGGCCAGGCTGACGACATGATCTGTTGTCGGGCATTCCACGATCAGCCGGTTGGCGATTGTTCGCCCGATCCGTTCCACCGCCACCCCGGCTTCGATGGATGCGTGGAGGAAATCGTTCAGCTGCTCATCGCGCACGGTGGCGACGTACAGGCCCTGATCCTCGGCGAAATAGGTCGGGGCCAGGCCATAGGGCAGGGGGGCGCTGATCATCGCACCGATATCGCCCGCCAGTGCCATTTCGGCGATGGTGACGATCAGCCCGCCGTCCGACACGTCATGCACCGCGCTGAGTGCCCCCTTTCCAATCCAGCTACGGACGAATGTGCCATTGCGGCGTTCTGCGGCCAGATCGACGCGGGGCGGGGGGCCCTCTTCACGGCCATGGATTTCGCGCAGCCAGATCGATTGGCCAAGGTTGTGGCGGGGTTCACCGATCAACACGATCACGTCGCCAGTGCCCTTGAAGGCGATGGTCGCTGATTTAGTCCAGTCCGCCAGCAAGCCGACGCCGCCAATCGCCGGGGTCGGCAGGATCGCAGAGCCGGTGCCGTCGTCGTTCTTGGTCTCATTATACAGGCTGACATTGCCTGACACGATCGGGAAGTCGAGCGCGGTGCACGCGGCCGCCATCCCCTCGATACAGCCCACGAATTGCCCCATGATTTCGGGGCGCTGCGGGTTGCCGAAGTTCATGCAGTCCGTGGTGGCAAGGGGCGTTGCGCCGACCGCGCACAGGTTGCGATACGCCTCCGCAATGGCCTGTTTTCCGCCCTCAACCGGATCGGCATAGCAATAGCGCGGGGTGCAATCCGTGGTGATCGCCAGCGCCTTGGTGGTGCCGTGGACGCGCACCACGGCAGCATCGCCACCGGGCGGCTGCAGCGTATCGCCGCCAACCTTCTGGTCATATTGCTCCCAGATCCAGCGGCGGCTGGCAATGTCTGGCGATGCCATCAGCGTCAGCAGATCGGCGGCGACGTCGGTTGTTTCGGGTACATTGACCAGCGCCTTGGCGGGCGGAGTCGGCACCCAGGGGCGATCATAGGCGGGGGCATCGTCCGCCAGCGGGCCAAGCGGAATGTCGGCGACGGTCTCGCCGTGATGGACCAGCACCATCCGCCCTGTATCGGTCACCTCGCCGATCACGGCGAAATCCAGTTCCCATTTGCGGAAAATGGCCTCGGCGAAGTCCTCGCGGCCCGGCTTCAGCACCATCAGCATCCGCTCCTGGCTTTCGGACAGCATCATTTCATAGGCTGTCATGCCGGTTTCGCGCTGTGGCACCTTGTCCATGTCGAGCCGGATGCCGACGCCGCCTTTGGACGCCATTTCGACGCTCGATGAGGTAAGGCCCGCCGCGCCCATATCCTGAATGGCGACAATGGCGTCGCTGGCCATCAATTCCAGGCACGCCTCGATCAGCAGTTTTTCGGTGAAGGGGTCGCCCACCTGCACGGTCGGGCGCTTTTCCTCCGAATCCTCGCTGAAATCGGCCGATGCCATCGTCGCGCCGTGAATGCCGTCGCGTCCGGTTTTCGAACCGACATAGACGATCGAATTGCCGATGCCGGAGGCAGCGGAGTAGAAAATCTTGTCAACGTCCGCGACGCCCACCGTCATCGCGTTGACCAGGATGTTGCCGTCATAGGCGCGGTGGAAATTCACCTCGCCCCCAACCGTCGGCACGCCAACGCAATTGCCATACCCGCCAATGCCGTGGACGACGCCAGCGATCAGGTGGCGCATCCTGGGATGATCGGGCCGCCCAAATCGCAGCGCGTTCATGTTCGCGACCGGGCGCGCGCCCATGGTGAACACATCGCGCAAGATGCCGCCAACGCCGGTCGCTGCGCCCTGATAGGGCTCGATATAGCTGGGGTGGTTGTGGCTCTCCATCTTGAAGATCGCCGCCTGGGGCTTGCCGTCAGGGCCGGGGCCGATGTCGATCACGCCGGCGTTCTCACCCGGGCCGCAAATGACTTGCGGACCCGTGGTTGGCAGTTTTTTCAGGTGGATACGGCTGGATTTATAGCTGCAATGTTCTGACCACATCACCGAAAAAATGCCAAGCTCGGTCAGATTGGGCTCGCGCCCCATTGCGGCGAGCACGCGCTCATATTCTTCAGCGGAGAACCCATGCTGGGCGACGATTTCGGGCGTGATCTGGCTCATGCCCGGGCTTTAGCGGGCGGCGGGGGGCGGTGCCAGCCAATTTGAAAAACGCACTCCCCCCCACGCCCCGGCAAACTGCGCGACGATGAAGCCGGGGGCATCGATCGGGCGGATACCCGCAAAACTATCCGTCAGCGCGCGCGCTATCGTGATGGCGGGGTTGGCAAAGCTGGTGGAGGCCGTGAACCAATAGCCAGCGACAATCCACAGCGCGACCAGGGCGGGCATCGCTTCCGGGCGCTGGCGACTGCCGACAACGATGGTGAACAATAGGCCGAACGTTGCGACAAATTCGCCGATCCATTGGCCCGCGCCGGTGCGAGTCTTGGTCCCCAGCTCGATCAGCGCCATGTCAAACATGGCATGGACGATCAGCACGCCCAGCAGCCCGCCCAGCAGTTGTGCGGCCAGATAGGGCAGCCAATCGCGCCGTGCGCCCAGCATTACCGTGACCGCCGGATTGAAATGCGCGCCCGATATTGGCCCGAGCAGCGTGATCAGCACGAACTGCACCGCACCCGTCGCGCCTGTATTGCCGATCAGCGCGACGGCATCATTGCCGCCCGCCAGTCGCTCCGCCATCACCCCCGATCCAACCACGGTGGCGAACAGGATCAGCGAGCCGACAAACTCGGCAGCTAGCGCGCGGCGAGTATCGGCGCTCACAGGATTTCGCGCACCACATCCTGCGGGCGGCACAGGCGCACGCCCTTTCCGGTTTCCACCAGGGGCCGGTTGATCAGCACCGGGTGCGCCATC
>JBBQDD010000054.1:0-11918 GCA_038319335.1 Sphingomonadales bacterium | reverse complement strand
GGTGCGCGTGGCGCTCACCAGCCAGCGCACCCAGCGCCAGATCATCGCGGTGGCCAGCGGCAAGGGCGGGGTGGGCAAATCAACCGTTTCCGCCAATCTGGCCATTGCGCTGCACCAATTGGGGCGCAAGGTCGGGCTGGTCGATGCCGATATTTATGGCCCTTCCCAGCCCAAGCTGATGGGGGTGGAGGGCAGCCGCCCGACTGCGCCTGAAAAACTGCTGGTGCCGGTGGAAACCCCGTCGGGCGTGCCGGTGCTGTCGATGGGGCAGCTGGTCGCCGCCGATCAGGCCATCGCTTGGCGCGGGCCGATGGCGGCAGGCGCACTTGGCCAGCTGGTCGACGCCGATTGGGGTGACGCCGATACGCTGATCATCGATATGCCGCCGGGCACGGGCGATGTTCAACTGACGATGATCCAGAAGCACCGGCCTTCAGGCGTCGTGATCGTATCGACCCCACAGGATCTGGCGCTAATCGACGCCAAACGGGCGATCGACCTGTTCGTCAAATCGGGCATCCCGATCATCGGCCTTGTCGAAAACATGGCGGGTTATGCCTGCCCATCCTGCGGTGTCGTGTCCGATCCGTTCGGCAGCGGCGGGGCGGAACTCGCCGCCGATATTCTGGAGATTCCGTTTCTGGGCCGCATTCCGCTGGATATCGCGATCCGTACCGGTTCCGATGCGGGGCAGCCGCCAGTGACCGGGAACGGCCCGGAACGCGCGGCGTTCATGGAGATTGCGGGCATCGTCCGCGACTGGATCGAACGCGGAGGCAAGCATGCCACTTACATCGGATGAAGACATTGCCGCCTTGCTGGGGCGCGTGCGGACGATTGCGATGGTCGGCGCATCGGACCGGCCTGATCGTCCGTCCTACGGCGTAATGGCGACGCTGCAGGCGCATGGCTACCGCGTGATCCCCATCAACCCGCAAATCGCGGGGGAGCATATCCACGGTGAATTCGTGTTCGGGGATATGGCTACCTTGGGCGATCCGATCGATCTGGTCGATATCTTCCGCAATTCAGCGGCGGCGGGCGATGTGGTGGATGCAGCGATCGCGGTGGGGGCAAAGGCGGTGTGGATGCAGCTGGGCGTCATCAACGAAGCAGCCGCCGCCCGCGCGGAGGCAGCGGGCCTCGACGTGGTGATGGACCGCTGCCCGGCGATCGAACTCAAACGGCTGGATATCGCACCGATCAGCTGACCGGGCCTTTTTGTCGCCACGAAGCGCCGTCAGTTTTGCCGACAGATCATTGGCAGAACCCACATGGCGCTTGCAGTGTTGATAATGGCGGCAATTCAGGTGGTTGCAGGGTCAGCGCAAGCCGCTGACCCTGTCGCGCTGATGGCGCATTACCGCGAAATGACTTCAGTTACCCGCGCCACCAGCGCCAATTGTGCAGACCGCCGTGCGGCAGAGCCCGACGTCATTATTGTCTGCAAGGGGCGCGATGCCTCGCTTCGCTTGCCGCTGCCGGACGAACGCGGCCCGCCCAATGGTCCCCGTCGCCCCACTGGCGACCTGAGCGCCCGGGCACCCGGCCCGCCATGCCCACCCGGCGGTTGCACGGGCATCAACCTGCTCGCAGTGCCCAAAGTGCTTTTCCAACTCGCGCAGAAGGTGATCGACCCGGATAGCTGAAGCGCGCGCTTGGCCTTGATCAAAAACCACAAGGCCTGGCTGTTCCGCCGCCTCAATCCCCCAGAATATGCATCCATAACGGCGCGCCGGTAAGGCTTTCGGAACCGCGTAGTGCCCTTAGGGCCTTGGCGACGGCGCGTTCCGGCCCTTCATGCGTGACGATCGCGACCAGCACGCTGCCATCGGCTGATCGCCCGCGCTGCATCAGGCTTTCGATGGAGACGCCGGCATCGCGCATCGCGGCGGCGATTTCGGCCAGCACGCCAACCTTGTCAGCGACGGTGAAACGCACATAGGCGCGCCCGCGCCGGTCGCCCGTGTCCGCGGGGGGCTGGGCGATCAGGGCGGCGGCGGGCATGGCATAGGGCGGGCCATATTCGCCGCGCGCAATATCGATCAGATCGGCAACCACCGCGCTCGCGGTTGGGCCGTCGCCCGCGCCTGCACCCTGGAACAGCAGCCGCCCGACGAAATTCCCCTCTGCCACCACCGCATTGGTGGCCCCTGCCACATGCGCGAGCGGGTGGCTGATCGGCACCAGATGCGGGTGGACGCGTTGGAACAGGCCAGCGCCGTTCGCCTCGGCAATGCCCAGCAGGCGAATGCGGTACCCAAGCGCCGCGGCCTCGGCGATGTCGGCTGCCAGCACATCGCGGATGCCGCCCGAATTCACATCGCCAAAGGCAGGCTGGGTGCCAAACGCGATGCTCGCCAGGATCGACAATTTATGCGCGGCATCGACGCCGTCGATATCAAAGCTTGGATCAGCCTCTGCAAAGCCAAGCGCCTGGGCCTCCGCCAGCACATCGCCGAAATCGCGGCCCTCCGCCTCCATCTTGCTCAGGATGAAATTGCAGGTGCCATTCAGGATGCCATACACCCGTGCAATCTCGTTTGCGGCCGCGCCTTCGCGCAGGCCCTTGATTACCGGAATGCCGCCTGCGACCGCCGCTTCGAATTTCAGCGCAACGCCTGCTGCTTCGGCGGCGCGCGCCAGTTCCAGGCCGTGATGCGCGATCATCGCCTTGTTGGCCGTCACCAGCCCCTTGCCGGTGGCAAGCGTCGCGCGGGCCAGCGTCAGCGCAGGGCCATCCGATCCGCCGACAAGTTCCACCACCACATCGGCATCGTCGCGCCGGGCAAGCGCGGTCGTATCGTCAACCCAGGCGAAGCGCGTGATGTCCACGCCGCGATCCTTGCCCCGGTCACGCGCGGAGACCGCGACGATCTCAATCGGGCGACCGGCACGCCGGGCAATCAATGCGCCATTGGCATCAATCAGCCGGATCACGCCCGCGCCAACGGTGCCCAGCCCGGCCAGGGCAATGCGAAGCGGTTTGGTCTCAGTCATCACGCTTCGGTGGCGGCGGCCTTGATCCCCGTCAAGCCTTCACCAGCCCGATTTCCACCAGCCGTTGGTGCAGATAATCATGCGCGGTGATGGGGGTGGGGTAACGGTTGGGGTTGCTCGCTGTGATGCATCCGGGCAGCGTTTCGATCAGGAAGTCGGGGGCCGGGTGCAGGAAGAACGGCATCGAATAGCGCGGCAAATGGCGGCGTTCGGGCGGGGGATTTACAACGCGGTGGGTGGTCGAGGGGAGCACATGGTTTGTCAGCCGTTGCAGCATGTCGCCCACGTTCACCACCATGGCGTCGGCAGGCGGTTTGATCGCCAGCCACTCGCCGTCGCGGTCCAGCAGCTCAAGCCCGGCTTCCTCTGCGCCCAGCAGCAGCGTGATCAGGTTGATATCCTCATGCGCGCCCGCCCGCACGCCCTCTGCATCGGCGGGGATGGGGGGGTAATGGAGCAGCCGCAGGATCGAATTGCCGTCCTTCACCGCGGGGTCGAACCAGTTCGCTGCCAACCCGAGATGCCGCGCAATCGCTGACAATATCGTGTCGCCGGCCCGGTCAAACGCGGTGAACAGTTCACGCAATGTCTGCTGGAAACCCTCTGGCCGATCGGGCCAGATGTTGGGCGGCATCACATCGGCATATCGGTGCCCGGCGGCCAGATCGCGACCGACGTGCCAGAATTCCTTCAGGTCCACGACGCTCGCGCCCTTGGCGATTTCCGTCTTGAACGGGGTATAGCCGCGCTGCCCGCCGCCCGCTGCGGTGTAGTAACGCCGCTTCTCCTCCTCGGGCAGGGCGAAAAATTGCTGGGTGTAGTCCCAGGCCCGCGCGATCAGCGCCTGATCGATGCCGTGATCCGCCACGACCGCAAAGCCGAACCGTTCAAATGATCCACCCAGCGCGCGCGCGAACCCGGCGGGATCAGAGGAATCCTGCGTCAGCGACAGGGCAGGTACTTGGGCGGTAGCGGTATCGAGCATGGGGTGATGTCCGTTGAGCGATGAAGCGCGCAACATAGGATGACATGCCGGGTTCGAACAGGGGTTCCAGCGACGGCCACCCCCTGTTGCCAGGCCTAGCCCTTGCTGATCGTCCCGGTGCTATGCCCGGCGGCGGCCGGCTGCACATCGATCCGCACGGGGTTGCCCGCGGAATCGGTGCCGGTCAGCGCGGAGCCGTCCTCCTTCAACGTGAAGCCCTTTGGCACCAGCGTGGTGAGATACCATTGCCGCACAGTGGCGGCATCGGCCGGGCTGTCGAACGCCACGCCCATCATGTCGTCTTCTTCGTGCGGCATGATCTTCATGTCGACCATCGTCGATCCGGGGTAGAGCGGCACCTGCGCCATATCCACCGCGCCGCCATCGGGCATCGGCATGTCCACCATGTTGCCGCCCGCCATGGCCGCGGCGGGCGAGCGGGCGGGTTCGGTACAGCCGCCAAGGCCAAGCGCGCTTGCGGTTAGCATCGCCACCGCGCCCCATATCGATCGGATCATGCCAGCCTCCACGCTGATTGCCTTTGACCGCCCACAAGGAACGGCCACGGCGCGGGGTCAAGCACAGCCGCCACCGGGCACCGATCACGGATAATAGCGCACTGTCTGCGCCCAGCCCGGTGCCGTGCGGGTCAGCCCCCGGCGGTGATCACGCCGGTGGAATGGCCATCGGCGGCGGGCGTCACCTCCAGCGCAAAGGGCTTGTCGTCATCATCGGTGCCTTTCAGGCCCTTGCCTGACGCGGTCAGCTTGAAATCGGCTTTGCCGAGCTTGTCAGCGAAGTAATCGATTACTTTTTCCGGGGTGGCCGGGCTGTCGAACACCACGCGCACGCTGCCGTCACCTTTTTCATCGTCGCCGCCATGCGCTGCGATGTTCATCGTCTTGATCGTCGATCCGGGGTACAGTTTTACCCCGTTCAAGCTGAAATCACCCGCGCCGAGCTTCATCTTGGGCAGGGTGAATGTGCCGGAGAAACCGGGTGCGTTGATCGCGACCTCGCCCGTGTTGCCGTCCATCCCCGCGACAACGTTGCCGTCGCTGTCGGTCGAGTTGAACGATATCGTCGTTCCTTCCTTGTCACCGCCGCATGCTGCAAGCGACAGGGTGAGGGGCGCCAACAAGGCAAGCAGCGTCATCGATCCGCGCATCGTCAATCTCCATCAACTGTACTGTTCGCATAATACACATGCGGCCGCGGCTGCGTCAATATCCGTTCCGTCATGCTGGTTATGGGTCGACCCTGACGCCGGTATCGGGCATGGCCGCGCGGATGAACGCCCCGCAGACCATTACCGCCGCAGCCGAACCCCCGGCTGGCCAGAACGCGCCGATTGGCTTCACCAAATTTGTCGCGCTGGTGGCATCGTTGATGGCGCTGACGGCGCTTGGCATTGATGCGATGCTGCCCGCGCTGCCCGCCATTGGCGGTGCGCTTGGCGTGGCGGTGCAGAATGATCGCCAGCTGGTGATCGTGATGTTTCTGTTCGGTTTTGGCATCGCACAGCTGTTCCATGGTCCGCTGGCGGATCGCTATGGCCGTCGCCCTGTGCTGGGGTTTGCGCTGGCGGCATATGTCATCGCCAATCTGGTCGCGGCATTATCGAGCAGCTTCGTGCTGTTGCTGGCCGCGCGGTTTATTGCTGGGCTCGCGATTGCCGCCTCGCGGGTGGTGACGGTGGCGCTGGTGCGTGATTGCTATTCGGGGCGCGCGATGGCCCGGGTGATGAGCCTGGCGTTCATGGTGTTCATGGCGGCCCCGGTGCTCGCGCCGAGTTTTGGCCAGCTGATCCTGTTCGTCGGATCCTGGCGGCTGATTTTCGTGATGATCGCGGCCATCTCCGCTGCCATTCTGGGCTGGTTCGTGTGGCGCATGCCCGAAACATTGCGGGAGGAAAACCGCATGCCGCTCTCCGTCGCGCGGCTGTGGAGCGGCTGGCGGCTGGCGCTCACGGATCGGGCGTCGATCGGCTATACGCTGGCGGCCACGGCATTGCTCGGATCGCTTTATGGCTTCATCAATTCGGTGCAGCAGATCGTGGCTGCGCTGACCGGGGATGATCGACTGCTGGTGCCGGTGTTCATTGCGGTTGCCAGCATGATGGCGCTGGCCAACCTGCTGAATTCGCGGATCGTGATGCGCATCGGCACGCGCCGCATTTCGCACAGCGCGCTGGTGGGGTTCATCACCGTTTCGGCGGTCCATCTGGCGATTTCGCTGGCGGGGGCGGAAACGATTTACAGCTTTGCGGTGCTCCAGGCGCTGGCGATGGCGTGTTTCGGGCTGGCGACGGCCAATTTTTCATCGATGGCGATGGAAAATATGGGCGGCATCGCGGGCACCGCGTCCAGCGTGCAGGGCTTCATCACCGTCACCACCGGCGCGGCAATTGGCGCCGGGATCGGCCAGGCTTTCAATGGCACCACAGTACCGCTGTATGTCGGGTTCCTGATGTCCGGGCTGGTCGCGCTGGTGATTGTCGCGGTGGTGGAACGCGGTCGGCTGTTCCGCCCGAGCTGATCGCTGGAACAACTATCGCTGCGCGCCGTTGGCTGTGTGGAAGGCTGTGTGCCCAACCCGGTCGGGGCAGCCATATTCGGGAGAGCAGGCGATGGTCAGTGGTGGAATGCAGATGCCCGGCGGCGGCACAGGCGATGATGGCTATGACGAAGATGGCTATGACGAAAGCCAGCGTGCCGAAATTCTGGAAGCGACCGGCGGCGGGCCGAGCGACGGCACGATCATCACCGATCTTTCGCCTGATCTGGGCGCGGATGACGATGTCGACGACCTGGCCGATGACGACGGGCTGACCCGTCGCGACGCGCGCTCACCACGCGGTGATGCCGGACCGGACGACGACGAGCCGAGCGACGATGACCCGGATGATGACGACGACGATGAAGATGACGATGACGACGATGTCGGCATGGGCGACGACGACGAGGATGATCGCAACGACGATGCCGATGAGGAGAATGAAAACGCCTGACCGGGCACGCCGCCGCTATCGCTTCACGGCCGGCTGAGGAGACCGGTTCCGCGCCGATCACCCGGTCGGCTGGAAGGAAGCCTTAACCATTCCGCCGTAACGCTGACGTCCATGCCCCGGCTGTGGCGGGCGCACCCGGCGGAGCGATACGGATGGCGAGACGATTTCCGGCATTGGCATCCAACCAGCACCCGTTCCAGAAGCCATTGCTGCTATACGGTGTGCTGTTCTTCGTATTCGGCATGGTGATGTACCTGGCCGGGGTGCTGCTGGTTTTTCCGCGTTATCTGCTGAATCTGCACGATCTGCTCGATCCGGTGGCGGAGGCGCTGGTATGGTATAGCGGCCTGCCGATCATGATCGGCATCACGCTGTCGCTGTTCGACCTGCTTTACATGCACAAGCACAAGAAACCCAATGTGCCGGTGCGGTTTACGCCGGTCCAGCGGCGCCGGGTCACGGTCGCGCTGACGGCCTATAATGACGAAGACAGCATCGCAGGAGCAGTGGAGGATTTCTTGCTGCACCCGCTGGTTGAGCGCGTGATTGTGGTGAGCAACAACAGCATCGACCAGACGTTTGAGCGGGCGGAGGCGGCGGGCGCGCTGACCTTCAACGAGACCGCGCCCGGCTATGGCCGCTGCGTGTTCCGCTGCCTGAGCGAGGCGACGCGGTTCGACGATACCGAATTTGTCGTGCTGTGCGAAGGCGACAGCACCTTTCGCGCCTATGACATTGAAAAGCTGCTGGCTTATGCGCCGCATGCGGACATCGTGAACGGCACACGCACGGTGGAACCGCTGCGCCAATATCTGACGCAGCTGAGCGTGTTCATGTATTACGGCAACATCTTTGTCGGTAAATTGCTTGAGGCAAAGCATCTTGGGCGCGGCACGATCACCGATATGGGCACGACCTATAAGCTGTGCCGGCGCGATTCGCTTATCCGGTTGCTGCCGCATCTGAATCCGGCGGTGAATTTGGAATTCAACGCCCATTTGCTCGATACGGCACTATACCAGAATCTGGTGCTGCTCGAATGCCCGATCACCTTTCACCCGCGCATTGGCTTCAGCAAGGGCGGCAACGTCAATAACTGGCGCGGGCTGGTGGTTGGTGTTCGGATGATCCTGGGGCTGCTGTCTGACTGGAAGCGCTACACGTGAGCGGCGATTACCACGGCTCGCGGCTGGAACAGGATGCGCGTCGCGGCACGGTGTGGGCGGCGCTGTGGCGCTATTTTTTCCGCTCGCGCATCGCCGCTGATGACTGTGTGCTTGATCTGGGGGCGGGGTACGGCGATTTCATCAACCATGTCGTCGCGCGGCGGCGGATCGCGGTCGATATGTGGCCGGGGCTGGTGCATCAGGCGGCGACCGGGGTTGAGGTGCTGGTGGGGCCAGTCAACGATCTGGGCCCGATTGCCGATGGCGCGGTGAACTTCGCCTTTGCCTCCAATCTGTTCGAGCATCTGCCGCAGGAGATGTTCATCGAAACGCTGGCGGAGATCAGGCGGACGCTGGCACCCGGCGGTACGCTGACGATCCTGCAGCCGAATTACCGTTATGCGTACCGCGAGTATTTTGACGATTACACCCATGTCGCGGTGTATTCGCACATCAGCCTGGCTGATCTGCTGCGCGCGCATGGCTGGGACATTGTCGAGGTGCGACCCCGCTTCTTGCCACTGACGGTGAAGTCGCGACTGCCGACCTGGCCATTGCTGATCGCCGCCTATCTGTGGTCGCCGATCAAGCCGATGGGCAAGCAGATGCTGGTCGTCGCCCGGCCATCGGCATGAGCATGGCGATTGAGGGTGCGCCGCAGCGGCAGCTGATCGGGCTGGGCGGGCAGCGAATGTTGCTGCGGGCGGGCCTGGCAATCATGCTGGTGCTGCTGGTCGTCAATGTCGGCAAGATGCTCGCGGCGGCCTGGCTTGCGCTACATTACGGCTATGATCTGGATTATGGCGAGGGGATCGTCTGGCAACAGCTGCGCAATATCGTGGCTGGCCAGGGGTATAGCCCGCTCGGCACATACCCCGCGATCGTTTATCATTATCCGCCGGTTTATCACCTGGCGACGGCGGGGGTTGCCGGGGCGTTTGGCATGGATCAGCTGATCGCGGGCCGGCTTGTTTCGTTGCTGTCGACAATCGCATCGATGCTGTTCGTTGGCATGCTGGTGCGCGCGGCGGTCCCGAGGGATGAGAGCCGGACGGTGCGCGCGCTGGCCCCCGCGATCGGCGCGCTGTGCCTTGCCTCCATCCCGACGATCCTGACCTGGTCCGTGCTGATGCGCGTCGACATGCTGGGCTGTGCGCTGACGCTGGGCGGGCTGGTGCTGAGCGTGCAGGCGATCAGGCGGCCCGTGCTGGTGCCGCTGGCCGCGCTGGTTTTCGTGCTGTCGGTATATACCAAGCAAACCAACATCGCCGCACCGCTGGCCGCGATGATCGGCCTGTGGTTCGTGCGACCCAGATCGGCCTGGCTGCTGCTGGGGTGCTGCATCGCGCTGGGGCTGGCGGCGTTGGCGGTGCTGCTGGTGCAAAGCGATGGCGGTTTCCTGCGCCATATCCTGCTGTACAACGTCAACCGGCTTGATCTGACGCGCTGGCGGCTGCTGGTGTGGGTGGTGCTGTCGCAGGCGATGCTGCTGGCGATCGCCTGTGTTGCGATGAAGCACGCCTGGCAGAAGCTGACAGATGCGCGCACCGCGACGCTGCGGCTGCGGGTGATGCAGGACGATAGCAGCGCAGTATTGCTGATGCTGATGCTGTTCGTGGCAGTGAAAACCGCGCTGCTGCCGATGATCCTGAAATCAGGCGCCAGCGACAATTATCTGATCGAATGGTCCTGCGGGATTGCCGTGTTCGCCGGGCTGGCGGCGGTGCCGGTACTGCGCGTGGCGCAGCAGGGGGAAGCCTGGCCATCGCGCATTCTGATTGCCTTGTTCACGGTCGCGCTGCCCATTGCTGCGTCCCGGGTGCCCTGGGTGGCGATCAACCTCGAAGCGATCCGGCAGCAGGATGAGCGGATGTCGGCAGTGGTGGCGCGCATTCGCGCTGCAGCAAAGCCAGTGATCAGCGACGATATGGTCTTGATCATCCGGGCCGGGAAGCCAGTGGAATATGAGCCTGCAATCGCCGCCGAGCTTGCCCATAGCGGGCTTTATGACGAAGCCGGATTTGTGCAAAAGGTGCGACACGGCGATTTCGCCTTCTTCCTGACGCGCGGCGACCGGGGATCGGTATTTTTCGACGAACGCTATAACCCCGCCGTCGCCGACGCGATCGCTGCGGCGTATCCACGCAAGGAAGTGATGGGCGATCTGGTGTTCCACCTGGCTGCACGGTGAGGATGGCGGGCGTCACTGCGCCGCAGCACCGCGCCATGCTGGGCCAGCTTGCCCGGTTCGGCATCGCAGGCCTGCTGTCAGCTTCGGTTTATGGCGGCGTATATCTGGCGCTGGCCCACATGCTGCCGCCCGTCCATGCGGTGCTGGCCGTGCCGCCTGCATTTGGCATCGCCGTGATATGCAGCTTTTTTCTGCATAGCGGCTGGAGCTTTCGCGGTCACGGATCGCGCGATGCAAGCGGGCGGCAACATGCCAAATTCCTGGGCGTTCAGATCGCGCAGCTGGGCGCGAACCTGATGCTGACATGGCTGCTGACCGGGTGGCTCCACGCGCCGGGCTGGGTGCCGCTGATCCCCGCGATCCTGATCGTGCCGTTCGTGACGTTCTTCGTGCAGCGCCGATGGGTGTTTGGATAGGGCTGGCCCCCTCGAGCGCCGGTTTAGCCTCCGGGCGCAGCATCCATTTTCGCCGCTTCCGCGTCATATGCCCGGCGGAATTCCTTGGCGAACACGTCCATGAACGCTTCGTCGGATCCTTGGGCGACACCGCTGAATTCGCGTTCATAGGCTTTCCACAGCGCCGCTTCACGCGCGCCGGGCATGATCCGTTCCAGCAGCCCCCTTTTTTCGGCGCGCTGGCGAATGGAATCAGGCGAAAAGCGGTTGAGCGTGGCGCGTAACGCCCCCTGCATGGCCTTCAGCGTTGCCATCTGGTGCAGCTGCAGGTCGCGGTAACTGTCTTCAATCGCACGGTCTGCGCCCATATAGCCCGATATCGGGGGCTTGAGCAGCTGGGCGAGCGCTGATTCCGGCGTTCGCGCGAACTTCAGCGGGTTATTGCCTTCGCGCGTAAAGATCGTCGTCTGCGCCCCCATTTGCGATTTGGCGCGCGCGCGGGCCTCCAGCATCACCACCAATCCGCCGATCAGCCGCCGCAGCAACCGCCCGCCGGCAACCAGTGTTGCCGGCCCTTCCTGCGCAAAAATGGCGGGGTCGAGGCCCGCTGCGCTCAGGAACTGCGACAGCGCATCGTCGCTATCCTGCCGCGCGGCAGCCGGGTGCGACGGGTCGCCACCAGCCGGTTGTGGCGGGGTTGAGGGCCTGCGTTCGGGTGCTGCAGCAGCCGGTGCCGCCGCCCCAAAGCCACCGCGCGACCAATCCACCGAATAGCTCGCGCTCTGCTTGCCCCACACATCCGTTTCGGCCTGCGTTTCGGCTTGTGTTTCGGCCTGGCTGCTGCCCGTGCTGGCCGGCGCCGCTGGCTCAGGCAGCGCTGACATCGGGGTGGGGGGCCATGTCTCCTTTACCGGTACCAGCGCGGGCACCGGATGCCAGCTGGGCGCGGTTGCGTCCGGCAGCGGACCAGCTACAGCGCCGAACATCGCGGCGGTTGTCGCAGCATTGCCGGGTGCCGTTGCAGCGGGCGGCGGCGGGCTGAGTTCGAACCGGGCGACAATCTCATACTGGCCGATGTGAAAGCGATCACCGTCCTTCAGGATATGCGGGGTCGGCAGACGTTCCAGCGCACCGTTCAAAAACGTGCCGTTGGTGCTGTGATCGGCGAGCC
>JBBQDD010000053.1:0-11929 GCA_038319335.1 Sphingomonadales bacterium | reverse complement strand
CGGCGACCGGATCGAGCGGATCCGTCGCCAAACCGAACGCACCCGATTCGACCAGCTTCACGCGCCGTTCGTCACTCACCCGCCGATCGGCGGCCAGCTTCTTCACTTCGCCAAGATAGCCCGAAACAGCACCCGCAAAATCACTGAAGCGCTGCGGTGGCGTATCCGCACCGGCCATGCGCAGCACGAGCCGCCCGACCGTTTTGGACAGCACCGTGCCATATACCAGCCCCGGATCGTCGAAGGTCGTCATGTGGTGATAGCTGTCATAAATCGAATGATAGACGCCGTCCGACTGATCCTCCCCACCAAAGGCGATGTTCAGCGCGGGCAGGCCCAGATGCTGCAGGAAGCCGGAATAATCCGAACCCGATCCCAGCGCCCCCATCTGCAGGTCGCCCCCGGCATCGGCACCCGCCAACAATTCGGGCGGGAAGCTGCCACCGCCAAAGGCATCGGCCTGAATGCCCTTTTGCAGCCGCTCCAGCACATTGCGGCCAGTCTGCGGGTCAGTCACGCCGCGCGCCGCGTCGCTCACCATATGCTGGTAATCATGGCTGCCCTGCGCGCTGAGGAAACCGCGGCCATTGCCATCGGTGTTGATATAAATCAGCGCCTTGGCCTTCAGCTCGGCGGCATGTTCCTCAACCCATTCGGTTGAACCAAGCAGGCCTGGCTCCTCCCCGTCCCAGCTGGCATAGATGATCGTCCGATCGGGCCGCCACCCCGTCTTGAGCAGCGCGCCGAGCGCTTTGGCTTCGGAAAGCATGGCGACATTGCCCGACAAGGGATCCTGGGCGCCGAATACCCAGCCATCATGATGATTGCCCCGCACAATCCATTCGTCCGGGTGTGTCGCGCCCTTCAGCGTTGCGATCACGTTATAGATCGGCTTTTGCGTCCATTCCGATTTCACCAGCAGGTGCACGCTCACCCCGCCGTCCCCGCCGAGATGATAGGTCAGCGGCAGTGCGCCACGAAAGCTGGCGGGTGCCCGGCGTCCGCCCATCTGGGTCAGCAATTTGGTGGCATCGCCATAGGAAATCGGCAGCGTCGGGATTTTCATGATTGTCGTGGCGGCTTCGCGGGTCAGGCGGGTTGCCCCCTCACTCGCGCCGATGCCGGGGGTCAGCGGATCGCCCGGCGCGACCACCAGATCGACGACTGATCCGCGCTGTACGCCCGTTGGCGGGCGAGTGCCGCCCTTGGGATAGGTGTCGCCAGCGGCATAGCCATCCTGCGCGGGATCGGAATAGATCAGGCAGCCGATCGCGCCTTGTTCCTGCGCCAGCTTTGGCTTCAGCCCGCGCCAGCCGCCGCCATAGCGCGCAATGACGATCTTGCCCTTCACGCTGATGCCGCGCCGGGCCAGCGCCTCATAATCAGCAGGCAGGCCGAAATTGACGTACACCAGATCAGCCGTCACATCGCCGTCGCCCTGAAACGCCACATAGGGCGGCAGGGCATTGGCGATCACTGCGGACGTGCTGTCCTCCGGAATCGTCGGCTCCTGCCCGCCAAGCACCAGCCGCTCGGGCGTGATCATCTCGATCTTGGTTTCCAGCGGCGTTGGGTAGAGCACATCGAACCGCTCGATCTTGGCGTCCCAGCCCCAGGCCTTGAACAGCGCGAGCGTCGCCTCTGCATTGGCCTTGTTGTGCGGCGCGCCGACATGGTTGGGCTCGGCCGACATCCGCTTCAGCCACTCCAGCTGATCCTTGGCGCTGATCTGCGCATCGAACGCTGCTTCCAGCGATGGCCCCTGCTGGCGCGCGGCGGCAAAGGATGGGCCGGCGACCAGCGTGACGGGTGCCACCAGCGACAATGTCGCCAGCAATGCTGCATATTTCGCCATGGTCTTAACCCCCTGTGGAAACTCAATTCGGGCGATTGTGGCGCGGCGGTTGCCGGGCGGCAAGCGCTGTTCGCGCGATATGCCCGTTCAGGTGAGTGGCTGCCCCGTTCAGGTGAGTGGCTGGGCGCGCAGCAATGGCTCCAGCCCGGCCATGTCGTCCGCCACCGCCTGCGCCATCCGCGCCTCCAGCGCGCGGTAACGGGCCAGCACGTCGCGCCCCGCCGCCGTTACCCGCGCGCCCCGCGCCTGCCCGCCGCCCGCCGTCGTTTCCACCAGCCGATCGCAAAAACAGCGGTTCATGCTGTCCACCAGCAGCCAGGCCCGGCGATAGCTCATCCCCAGCGCGCGCCCTGCAGCGGAGATGGAGCCTGAAGCGTCAATCGCCTCCAGCAGATCGGCCTTGCCGGGGCCCATGGCGGGTTCATCGCCGCAATAGAGCTGGGCCTTCAGCTTCAACGATCCCACGCGCATGCTTCATTCCCTTACCCGTTGCGGTGGCGCTTCACCGGCTTGCGCTGGCCCGCCGACATTGCCACACCCCAGCGCATTCCGCGCCACAGGAGATGGACGATGCCGCTGTACGAAATCGAGGGCAAGCGCCCGGTTGTCGATCCGGCGGGCGCATGGGTCGCGCCCAGCGCCGATGTGATTGGCGACGTCCATCTGGGGGCAGATGCCAGTGTGTGGTTCGGCGCGGTGATCCGGGGGGACAATACCCCGATGCTGGTGGGCGCGCGTAGCAACATCCAGGAATCGGCGATGCTGCATTCCGATCCGGGTGCGCCGCTGACGATCGGCACGGATTGCACGATTGGCCATCACGCCATTCTGCACGGCTGCACGATCGGTAACGGCGTGCTGATCGGCATGGGGGCCATCGTCCTCAACCGGGCAGTGATTGGCGACGGGTGCATCGTTGGCGCAGGCGCGCTGGTGACGGAGGGCAAGGAATTCCCGCCCGGCAGCCTGATCGTCGGCAGCCCGGCGCGCGCGGTGCGCCAGCTGGACGCAACCGCCGCCGCCATGCTGAAAATCTCGGCCGACCATTATGTGATGAAAAGCCGCGCTTATGCCGCCGGGCTGACCCGCGTCGATTGACGCGCGCCAGCCCGGCCAATCCCGTTGCGCTATTTCACCCAGGCCTGGATCGCAGGGCGCGTGCGATCCGCCAGCTGCTTGCGCACGGCCATCAACGCCACCGTCCGCTTCGCGCCGCCGCGTGATGCCTCGGGCAGGTTCTTGTCGGCATAGGCAAGGATTTTGGCGGGCATCGCCGGATCTGACGATCCCCCGCCCAGCCCGGGGATATAGCCTGACCGGGTGCTCGCCTCGAGGAAGCCGTTGACCAGATCGAGATTGCCGACCGCAAAATCAAAGGCGAGATCGGCATGGCGGCCGGCGACGGCGCGCAACAAGCTCGATTTTTGCGGCGCTGTCAGCTCACTGCCTTTCACCAGCTCAAGCGCGCGATTGGCGAGCGCCACGTCGCGCGCGGAGCCCAGCAGCTGGATATAGCCGTTGCGCACCACCGGATTGGTGGTTTCCCGGGTCAGCTTCAACATCACATCCCATTCGGCAGGCGTTGCGTTGACGGCATAGGTTGCCAGAATCGGCCCGCGAATGGCGGGCGGGATCGCGGTGCCATCGTTGGCGAGCGCAGCAACATATTTGCGGGCGGCGGCGGCCACATCGGCATCGCCATTCACCCCCAGCCGCCGCACGACATTTTCGCGCAGGTTGGTGATCAGCGGCGATTCGCCGGCCTGCGCCTCAAACCCCACCCGCGTCATCACCGGGGCCAGGAACGCGACGGTGCGCGCCCGCGCGCCTGCTTCCAGCGCCGTGCCCTCAACAATGCCAACGATTGTGCCCAGCTGATCGGATACAGTCGCCAGTTCCAGCGCATTGGCATCGGGCTTTACCGCGCCGATCAGCTGGAGATAGCGTTCGAGCCCCTGGTCCCCGCTGAGCGCCAGCGCGAAATCATCGCCCAGTGTGCCCAGCCGGTCGGCCAGTTCCAGCTTCGTATAATCGCGGACGATGGCCGCATGGCCCGCATCGTCATAGCGTGCGCGCAGATAGCTGCCCTTGTCGCGGTTCAGCACGATCGTGCCGCACCCTTGCACATTTACGGCCGTGGGCGCTGCGCCCGCCACAATCGTGCTGGCAACCGGCCCGCCGACCACGCCCAGCGTCAACGGCACGCGCCACGTCTGCGCAACCTTTGACGGTGCATCCAGGCCATAGCGGCCCTGCGACAGCAGCACCTGCGACTGGCCTGCAGAACAGGTCGCGCCGACAAGGCTGATCATCGGCACGCCGCCCTGCAGCGTAAAATCATGCGCACTGTCGACCACGGGCTTGCCCGATGCCTTTTCAAGTTCAGCCCAAAGCTGGTCCGTCTGCGTGTTGCCGTATTTATACTTCGCCATGTAGCTGCGGATGCCCGCCCGGAACGCATCGGCACCCAGCGTCGATTCGATCATGCCGATCACGGCCTGGCCCTTTTGATAGGTGATCGAATCGAATGCCTCGCCAATCTGCTCGACGGTTTCGACCTTGCGGATAATCGGATGGGTGGCGGCGGTCGCATCCAGCCCCAGCGCGCCTTCACGGTCCTGCGCGACGGCGTTCGCCTTGGCAAACCAGGTGGGGTTCAGGTCGTTGCTGGCCTTGTTTTCCATCCATGAGGCAAAACCTTCGTTCAGCCACAAATCGTCCCACCAGCCCATCGTCACCAGATCGCCGAACCACTGGTGCGCCATTTCATGCGCGACGACGGTGAATATGCGCTCGCGCCCGCTCTGCGTCGCGCGCGCCGGATCGAACAGCAAAGTGGGCTCGAAATAGAAAATCGCGCCCCAATTTTCCATCGCGCCGAAAAACTGGCTGGAGCCTGGCGCCGCGATCATATCCATCTTGGGCAAGGGGTAAGGCTGGCCGAAATAGTCGTTGTAATAGGCCAACAACCGCTTCGCCGATTCCAGCGCGTAATCGCCCTGGTCTGAAACGCCGCGCCGGGTGATCACGCCAATCTCGGTCTTCCCCGCCATCACCGTCTTTCGCTCGACATCGCCCATGCCCAGGAACAGCAGATAGCTCGACATCACCGGGGTCTGATCGAAACGGAAGATTTTCTTGCCGTCCTTGCGGGTGGCAACCCGGGCGCGCATGTTTGAAAACGCCAGTTCCTTCGCAGGCGCAATCGCCGTTAGCCGGAACCTCGCCTTGAACGATGGTTCATCCCACATCGGGGCGAAACGGCGCGCGTCGGGCGCTTCGAACTGGGTGGCCAGCATCCGCGCAGGCGAGCCGTCGGGATTCTTGTAATCGATCGCGAACAGGCCGGACGCCGCATCGCTGATCTTGCCCGTCCACGCAAAGGTCATCACATGCTTGCCGGGCTTCGCAGCAGCCGGCAGCGCGACGGATACTTGCTGGGTGTCGGCAGCCAGAGTGAAGGGCACCGACTTGCCGTCGAACGTCACCTTGCTGATCGCCAGATCGGCGGCATTCAGGCGGATCGTGCTGGTCGCCTCTGTCACCTGCACCGTCACCTTTTCCGTGCCGATAAAGGTTTTGGCCGCCGCATTCGGCTCAATCGTGATGTCGTACAGCACCGGGGCGACCGTTTTGGGCAGTTGGCCACTGGCCAGCGCCGGCGCGGAAACGCCCATCATCAGGCCAAGCGAAAGGACAGCGGCGGCAGAAAACTTCATGGGGCGACTCCGGGAAATAAGGCTGGGCGGACCCTAAGCATTTCGATCTGCGATGCAATCGCGCCGCGCTGGACAGGAAAGTCAGTTGCGCTATGAAACGTGCATGAGCCTTCCCGCCCTTTTCAACCGCCTGCGGCTGCCCGTTATCGGGTCCCCGCTGTTCATTATCTCCGGCCCAGATCTGGTGATTGCCCAGTGCAAGGCGGGCATTGTCGGTTCATTCCCGGCGCTGAATGCCCGGCCCCAGGGTCTGCTCGACGAATGGCTGCACCGCATTACCGAAGAACTGTCGGCGTGGAACCGCGACAATCCCGATCGCCCGGCCGCGCCCTATGCCGTCAACCAGATCGTCCACCGATCGAACGACCGGCTCGAGGCTGATCTGGCGACCTGTGCCAAGTGGCAAGTGCCGATTACCATCACGTCGCTGGGCGCGCGCGAGGATTTGAACGCCGCCGTGCATGGCTGGGGCGGCATCACCCTGCACGACATTATCGATGATCGCTTTGCCCGCAAGGCAATCGAAAAAGGCGCTGACGGCCTGATCGCGGTGGCAGCGGGTGCAGGCGGCCATGCCGGTCGCCTCTCCCCCTTCGCGCTGATCCAGGAAATCCGGCAATGGTTCGATGGACCGCTGGCCCTTTCCGGCTCGATCGCCAATGGCAATGCGGTGCTGGCCGCACAGGCAATGGGCGCAGACCTTGCCTATATCGGATCGGCCTTCATCGCGACGGATGAGGCAAATGCCGATGCGGCCTACAAGCAGTCGATCGTCGACAGCAAGGCCGCCGACATCGTCTATTCCAACCTGTTCACCGGCGTGCACGGCAATTACCTTCGCGGCTCGATCGAGGCAGCAGGGCTTGATCCTGATAACCTGCCCGAGGGTGATCTGAAGACGATGAACTTTGGCGGCGACAACAGCTCAAAAGCCAAGGCCTGGCGCGATATCTGGGGCTCAGGCCAGGGCATTGGCGTGGTCACCGCGGTGGAGAGCGTCGCTGCCCGGGTCGACCGACTGGAAAGCGAATATCGCGCCGCCTATGCCCACCTGACCGACGTGAGCGTTGCGGCAAAGGCCTGAGGGATCGACCGTTAAATCTCAGCCGTCATCACCGCGCATGTGCGGAACCAGCGCCTGTTTGCCGGTGATGGACCCTCCCCTGAAGCGGAGGGGTGAGTTGATTAGACCACAAACGGTTCTAAAACGCGTTTTCCAGCCGGTGGAGCATTGATAGCGCCGGGCTGATGCCGGGTGCTTCTTCCGCCTGTAGATCATCCAGCCGGGCGGTGCGGCGGAACAGCTCGATGCTCTCGGCAATCAGCTGCTGGGCATAATCCGGCATAGCCGCCAGCGCGGCGGCGTCGGTCACCGGGGGTGCGCCAAGGCGGCGAGAGGGATCGAGCGCATCGCGCCGTGACAGCTCGCCGGCATCGATTGCCTTCTGGGTGAGCAACCAGGCGATCACATGCATCAGCCGCGTCGTCACCTTCAGCGATTCGCAGGAGAACGACACCCGCGCCATGGGATCGAGCGCCTCACGCTCCTCGCGCCCGCCATCGTCAAAATAGCTGCGCGCTTCATCGGCAAGCAGCATCGCTTCGCCATAAAGCGAGTCGATCAACCGACGATGAACCTGCGTTGCGATGATTTTTCCCCTAATCGACCTTTGGATGCCAGAACTGCGCTGGCGATAAAATACCACAAATGCACAGAAATGGTTGGGCGGGCAGTCATTTGTCCCATTACGGCCCAACACCAACTGCTCAGGCGATGATGTCCGGCACCAGCTGATCGCTGAGGAAGGCGATCTCATCGCGCAGCCGCAGCTTGCGCTTTTTCAGCCGCGCGACCTGCAATTGATCGGTTGATCCATTGTCCAGCAGGGCATCGATTGCCGCATCGAGATCACGATGCTCGATCCGCAGCAATTCGATCCGCTTGGCGATCAGGGCTTCGTCCATCGGCTATCCTTGCGCGACTTCGCTTCCGCTTGGCAAGCCACCGCGGCACGGCGATTTCAAAACGGATCGCCAAAACGGATCATCGGCAAAATATGGTGGTTCACCGCGCTGCCGGGCAATGGGGGGAGACAAGCGCGGCGGCGCGTGATTTACTGATCAACCGGCCTAATGTGACCGGATATCAGGCAAGGAGGTTCGCTGCCATGCATAGCGCTCATCTTTCTGCACTTGAAGCAAAACACGCCCAACTCGATCGTCGCATCACCCGCGAATCGCAGCGACCGCTGCCCGATCCGCTGGCCCTTGCGAGCCTGAAAAAGGCGAAGCTGCGACTGAAGGAAGAAATCAGCATCAGCTGATCATGACCCGGGGCGATCCGGCACCCTGCCGGTATCGCCCTGACGGCCAGCGGTTGAACGGCCAGCGCTGTCCTGCGCCCAAAGCTCCTGCCCCCAGCTTTCCTACATATCGGCTTGTTGATCTGATGCAGCCGTTGGCACCCTCGCGGGGGGCGCTGCTCATCCCTATTGTCGATAACCAACCGCAACCGGCCCGCCAGCCAGCGCCCGGAACCGTGACGGATTGCGTCTTAAAGCCACGTTTTGGGGCAGGATCGCGGAGTTTTATGCGACCTTAAGCGCAAACCTGGACGATTTTGCCGCTTCTGGGCCGCTTTTTTTGGGGCAAAAAGGGGGCAAAAATCGACGCAAAAACTGCCCCCGGCGCGCGGCCTGGGCGGATTTGTGTTACCGAAGCGGCAGGATGGGCTTCACAAATACCGGCGTCTGGGTGCCCCCGCCAACGGGTTTGCGCGCCAACACCGGGTCAATCATCTGGTCGAAGGCAATCCCGACCCGGCCAGCGGCATACCAGGCGATCTTGCCCGTGATCCAGCCGATTCCGCGCACTTCGAGTTCCACCGCGGTGCCTTGTGCAATCGGGCTCGATACTTCGGCCATCAACCCGCCGGCTGACAGATTCCGCACGCGGACCTGCTCGGCCTGGCGTGACCCTGCGAGCCGGAACTGGGCGACCAGAAACAGGCTGTCGCGCACTTCATGGCGCTGGCTGGCTGGATCGTCTGCGACGGCAGCCTTGAAACTATCATGTGCGAACTGGTCCATATGGCCTGCTCAAATTCCCAAAGGATGATGCGGGCAATAGACCATGAAAACTTATCGAAAGGCTTAACGTGGGGTCCGCCGATCAATCCTCACGTGAAATTTTTTCGTGCCGCTCATGGCGTTCCTGGGCTTCGACGGTCATCGTCGCGATGGGCCGCGCCTCCAGCCGGGCGAGCGAGATTGGTTCGCCGGTGACCTCGCAATAGCCATATTCGCCGTCTTCGATTCGCCGCATCGCCGCGTCGATCTTTGAAATCAGCTTGCGCTGGCGATCGCGCGTCCGCAATTCGATCGACCAGTCTGTCTCGCTCGATGCGCGGTCGGTCAGGTCAGCCTCGCGCAGGCTTTCGCTCTGCAATTGCGACAGCGTGCCCTGCGCCTCAAGCAGGATGGCGTCTTTCCACGCCATCAGCTTTGCCCGGAAATACTCGAGCTGGCGCGGGTTCATGAATGGCTCATCGGCGCTTGGCCGATAGCCATCGTCGCCGCCATCGCCCGGCATAATCCCGGATTGATCATTTTCGCCCATGCGTTTCAACACCGTTGCCATCTCCACGCTCCTGCGGACTTCATTTCGGCACGTTGGGTGCCTTCGACGGTCTACGGCGCGCCTATACCGAGGCATGGCGCGCTCGACAAGCAATCGCGGCATTCGAATTCGCGCTTTTCCCGACCCTTACGGCAACGCCCCCGCGCGGGCCGCCTGGCGCGTCAGGACGATGCTGAGGCCAATAGCATTAGTCCAGCCGTGCAGTTGTCGATTAGTTAACCCGCCATGGCTTGAGATGCGCCAATACGTACCATGATGACACGTTAACCAAATCTTCATCAGCCCGCACGACGCCAAACCGGTATTTGGTGCCGTTTTGTTGGTTAACGGCGTTGAACTTAACATTTTGTTCTGCACTTTGGAGGGATAGCGGCTTCCCTGCTGTGGTTGATCTGCAACGGCGCAGAACGATCTGGCACAACGAGCGAGAAACACAATGTCGGTGCGGATGGCCTTGGCGAAACTTTGCGCCTGCACATGTGGCGGGGCGCTGATCGGCGGCGGTGCGGTGCACGTCACCGAATCAGCCAAGCCACGTGTCGCCTATGTAAAGCAGGCGCACGGCAAGCGCGTCGTGCGCACCGTTGCCCGGCGCCCCGGCACACGCATTCGCCGCGTGGTTACCCGCACGCAAAGCGCCTGCCCGCCAGCTGTCATCACCGTGGCAAGCCAGGGCACGCCCGTGCCGCTGCCTCCACCCTATCTGGGGTCGAGCGGCGAGTTCCCGGTATCGAGCAGTGGCGGCGGCAGCGGCGGGCCGATTTTGGTTGGTGGCAGCAGCGGATTTGGCGGCGGCGGCTTCTTCGCGGGCGGCTTTTTCGGCGGCAGCGGTGGCGGCAGTGGCAGCGGCGGTATCGTCATTTCCTCGACATCGAGCACGAGCACCGGATCGAGTGGATCATCGGGCATCTCATCTTCGGGCACGACCTCGTCCGGCACCACGTCATCCGGCACCACATCGTCGGGCACGTCGGGATCGAGCGGCGTCATCATCAACATCAGCTCCACCTCATCCAGCGGCGGATCGGGCGGCACCTCAACCAGCACCGGCGGATCGTCCACCGGCGGGTCATCGACCAGCACCGGCGGTTCCTCAACCAGCACGGGCGGTTCGTCCACGGGCGGCTCGTCGACCAGCACATCCAGCGGTGGTTCCGGCGGTTCGGGTGGTTCGGGCGGATCGTCCACCAGCAGCTCGACCAGCACGGGCGGGCTTTCCACCACCAGCACCTCATCGACCGGCGGATCGTCCACCAGCAGCAGCGGCAATGTGGCATCGTCGTCCAGCGGCAACGTGTCGACATCCACCTCATCGAGCGGAAATGTCACGTCATCTGCCTCGTCCAGTGGCGACGTCAGCTCGTCCACCAGCACAAGCTCCAGCAGCTTCGGGTCGAGCAGCACCGGCTTCAGCACCAGCACGACCAGCAGCACGAGTGGAAGCACCAGCGGGAGCACGAGCGGCAGCACGAGCAACGGCATGACCTCCAGCGGAACCAACGGCTCCAGCGGCACGCCAACCCCGGTCCCGGCACCGCCCATGGTGCTGTTGTTCGGCGCAGCGGCGGCAGCACTTGTCGCCCGCAAGCGCTTCGCCAAAAAGGCTGACGCCCCCGCCTGACCAGCCATCACAGGCGGGCGCGCCCCGCCTGCCCGCTTGCGCAGCCCGCACCGGCCCGCCATAGCCTGCGGCCATGCATGATATACGCCTGATCCGCGACAATCCGGACGCTTTTGATGCCGCGCTGGCCCGGCGCGGCCTGGCCCCTTGCGCGGCTGATCTGGTCGCGCTGGATGAACGCCGCCGCGCGCTGATGACCGAAGCCCAGATCGCGCAAGCCCGCCGCAACGAGGCATCAAAGGCAATCGGTGCCGCCAAGGGCAAGGGTGATCACACCACCGCCGATGCGCTGATGGCTGAAGTCGCGACCCTTAAAGAACGCCTGCCGGCGATCGAGGCGGAGGAAAAGGATGCGGCGGCAGCGCTCAAGACCGCGCTGGACACTATCCCTAACCTGCCCGCCGCCGATGTGCCCGATGGCGCTGGCGAGGAAGACAATGTTGAGGTCGCTCGCTGGGGCACCCCGCGCGACTTCGACTTCACGCCGCGCGAACACGCCGACTTGGCCCCCGCAATGGGCATGGATTTCCAAACCGGCACGCGGCTTTCAGGTGCGCGCTTCACCTTCCTGCGCGGCGACGTGGCCCGCCTGCACCGGGCGCTCGGCCAGTTCATGCTTGATGTGCAGACGCGGGAGCATGACTATGAGGAATGCAACCCGCCGGTGCTCGTCAAGGACGAGGCGATGTACGGCACGGATAAGCTGCCGAAGTTCGCGGAGGATAGTTATTCAGCGCTAAACGAATACCGCGCTACAACAATTGAGCAAAAAGCAAACCTCGATTTATTTTCCTTACTAACTCAGGATTCCGCCGATCTTGCCAAAGTTAATTCAAAATTGCATGAATTTTTAAATAAAAATCTTGAGAATAATGTTGGCTTTCCTGAGGTGGTGCCTACTCTAGAGGAATTCAATCGCGTTTATGATCGCATGGAGTTGCAGGCTCAGGCGGTGACGAATTCTTTAAATGCGCAAGAGCTTCTCTTGGAGGATTTGAGAAGAACGAAACAAGACTCTTCTTTGTGGCTCATTCCTACCAGCGAAGTATCCCTAACCGCCAGCGTCATGGGCGAGCTGCTTGACGAGACCGCCCT
>JBBQDD010000052.1:0-12059 GCA_038319335.1 Sphingomonadales bacterium | reverse complement strand
CGCTTAGGTAAGGGGTGACAATGCGGGGCGGTAATTTACCCCATCATCTCAATCGCCACCGCCGTCGCTTCGCCCCCACCAATACACAGCGACGCCACCCCCCGCTTCCCGCCCATCGTCTGGAGCGCGGAAATGAGCGTTGCCATGATCCGCGCGCCGCTCGCGCCGATGGGGTGGCCGAGTGCGCAGGCACCGCCGTGGATGTTCACGACGTCATGCGATAGCCCCAGGTCGCGCATCGCGATCATGGCCACGACAGCAAAGGCTTCGTTGACCTCGAACAAGTCGACATCGCTGGCCGACCAGCCCGCCTGTTCCAACGCCTTGCGCATCGCGAAGACGGGCGCGGTGGTGAAGAGGGCAGGGGCGTGGGCGTGGCCGGCCGTAGCGACGATCCGGGCGATGGGGGTGAGGCCCAGTTTCTCGGCCACCGACAGCCGCGTCATCACCAAAGCCGCTGCGCCATCCGATATCGATGATGCATTGGCGGCGGTGACGGTGCCGTCCTTTGAGAAGGCGGGCTTCAGTGTGGGGATTTTGGCGGGATCGCCCTTTAGCGGTTGTTCGTCCTTGTCGACCGTTACGCTTCCCTTGCGCCCGGCGATTTCCACCGGCGTAATCTCGCGGTCGAACGCGCCCGAATCCTGCGCGGCCTTCGCGCGGGTGAGCGAGGCGATGGCGTAGTCGTCCTGCTGTTCGCGGGTGAACTGATATTCGGCGGCGGTATCCTCGGCGAAATTGCCCATCAGCTTGCCGGGTTGATAGGCATCCTCCAGCCCGTCGAGATACATGTGATCCTTCAGCACATCATGGCCGATCCGCGCACCGCTGCGGTGCTTCAGCGACAGATAGGGCGCATTCGTCATGCTCTCCATGCCGCCCGCAATCAGCAGATCGACAGAGCCTGCCGCCAGCGCATCCGCCGCCATGATCGCGGCCTGCATGCCGCTGCCGCACATCTTGTTGACCGTCGTCGCCTCGATATGATCGGGCAGCCCAGCTTTCAGCGCGGCTTGGCGGGCTGGCGCCTGGCCAAGCCCCGCAGGCAGTACGCAGCCCATATAGATCCGCTCGATAGCTGCCCCGGAAAGCCCGGCGCGTTCTACGGCACTGCCCACTGCCGCCGCCCCCAATTCGGTTGCCGATGCCCCGGCCAATGCCCCCTGGAAACTGCCCATGGGGGTGCGCGCGTAGGAAACGATGACAACGGGATCGTGCGCGGCGTTGGTGGCCATGGGAATGCTCCGGCAAAGTGGCTTGATTGGCTGCGATCTAGTCCTGCCGGACCGGTTTGACAAATGGGTGGCGGAACGGATCGCCGCGTTGTCCGCTATCATGCGGCGGCATCATCGCCGCCGGAAACGATGGACGGCAGATGGACGACACGGCGACGGAGATGCTCAAATGGCTGGCATCGGGCAGTGGCATGATTGCAGCGGCGATGGTGTCGATTGATCTGGGGCGGCGGCTGACGGGGTGGGGGTTCGTGATCTTTCTCGGCTCGTCGCTTGCATGGATTGCCGGTGCGGTGTTGACCGGGGACGCGGCACTGGGCACGCAGAACGCCGTGCTGTTCTTGATCAATCTGATCGGGGTGTATCGCTATCTCATTCGCGCCAAGCCTGTCTGACGGTCTGCTGCCCGCCCTGTTGTTGGGCGTCGTCGGGGCGATTTTCGGCAGCTTCATCGCGGCGCTGGTGATCCGCTGGCCGCAGGGTCGTTCGGTCATCGGCGGCCGGTCGCACTGCGATGCTTGCGATGCGGTGCTCATCCCCCGTGATCTGGTGCCGTTGTTGAGTGTGCTCGCAAACAGGGGCCGATGCCGCCACTGCGCCGCGACAATCGATCTGGTGCACTGGCGCATAGAGCTGGCGGGGGTGATGATCGGCCTTTCGGCGGGGCTGGTGGTGGGCGGGACGGCGGGTCTGGCGGTGGCGGTGTTTGGCTGGCTGCTGCTGGCGCTCGCCGCGCTGGACATCACCCATTTCTGGCTGCCGGACCGGTTGACGCTGGTGCTGGCACTGGCGGGGCTGGCGGCGGGGCTGCTGGACATCGCACCGCCGATGGAGGACCGGCTGATCGGCGGGTTTGCCGGGTTTGCCGCGTTATGGGCCGTCGGTGCGGCGTACAAGGCGTATCGCGGGCATGAGGGGCTGGGCGGGGGCGATCCCAAACTGCTCGGCGCGATCGGGCTGTGGATCGGCTGGCGGCTATTGCCCATCACCTTGGTGCTGGCCGGCATGGCGGGGCTGGGTGTCGTGTTGTTCTGGCTGCTCACCGGGCGCGGTGCGCGGGCTGATGATCGGCTGCCATTCGGGGCCTTGCTGGCGATCGCTGCTTACCCGACGGCGCTGGCCATGCTATCAACCGGGTCATGAAAATCGCCCTGTTCCCCGTGATCGCTGCCATCGCAACCATGGCTGGTGCCACCCAGACCGCTCCCGCCGCATCGCCGCCCGCCACGGCTTCGATCGACGGCCTGCCGATTGGCACCATTCCCCGACAGGAACTGCCCACAGGCAGCTGTGCCGCGTTTCTGTGGTCGCAAACCCCCAGCCACGGACTGATCATGATGGTCAGCGCCAGCCCCGCCGGGGTGCGCTTTGCGCCAGGCGGCACGGTGACTGATCTGGTGAAGGTGGGGCAAACGGGCGATGCACAGTTCGGCCTTGCCGCCACAACGGATTATGCCGGCGGCGATTACCGCGTGACCGTGGATATGGATATCGTCAAACGCGGTGACCTGACGGACGGGGCGGCGGTGCCCACGGCCACGGTTCGTGTGGATCAGGCAGGCAAGGATAGCGTGATCGTGCCCGCCGCCGGGATCATCGGCTGCGGCTGAGCGCGCCGTCGCTAGGCGACTTCCGCGCGCCTTTTTTTCAGCCACCGGCGTTCTGCCTCGCCCGGCTCCAGCGCCAGCGCAGCATCATAGGCATCGCGCGCCGCACTGTGCAGGCCAAGCCGGGAGAGTAGCCCGGCGCGAACCGCGTGATAGGGCAGGAAGTGCGCCAGGCCCGGCACATCAAGCGCATCCACTTCCTCCAGCGCTGCTTCTCGCCCGGCAACCTCGGCCAACGCGACGGCGCGGTTCAGGCGGGTGATCACATCGTCGCGCACGGTGAGCATCGCGTCATAGATGGTCAGGATATTGGCCCAGGGCGGCGGATCATCAAGCGACACCCGGGCGCACCATTCGGCGTGGAGCAGCGCGGCCACCACGCGCGGTGCTCGGGGCGATAGCCGGGCGGCGGCGGCGAAATGGCGGCGCCCCTCCGCAATCAGCGCGGCATCCCACAGCGCCGGGTCTTGCTCCGACAGCGGCACCATGGTGCCGTCTTCGCGCACGCGGGCGGGGCGGCGGGCCTCTGCAAAGCGCAGCGTGGCGGCCAGCGCGAGCACCTCTGCCTCGGCGGGCATCATCGCGGCTAGTGTCGCGGTGATGCCCAGCATCTCGCTGGCATAATCGGCATGGCGGCCGCTGCCTGCGCCATCCGCATGGGCATGGGCATAGGCGACCTCGATCGTGCTCAGCACCGCATCGAGCCGGTCGGGCCAGGCATCCGGGCCGGGCACTTCGAACCGTATCCCGGCGACCGCGATTTTCTTGCGCGCCCGCACCAGCCGTTGGGCGAGCGTCGGCTCGCTGACCAGGAAGGCGCGGGCGATTTCCTCGGTCGACAGGCCGCACACCAGCCGCAAGGTCAGCGCCGCGCGCGCCTCCGGGTGGATGGCCGGGTGGCAGCAGACGAATATCAGCTGCAACCGCTGATCGGGGATCAGGTGCGCATCGGCCATCATGAGTTCCTCTGCGGTCGGTTCGGGCTCGGGTTCCGGCAGGGCAGCGGCGGCGCGGGTGCCGACCCGGCGAAGCTGATCAAGCGCAGCGCGTTCCGCCACACGGTAAAGCCAGCCGGCCGGATCGCGTGGCAAATCATGTGCCCAGGCCGATGCGGCGCGCGCGCAGCTTTCCGCAAAACATTCCTCAGCCAGGTCGAGATTGCGGAACCGGGCGGCGAGCGCGGCGATAATGCGCCCGCCCGCCGCCCGAAATACCGCATCGAGCTGTCCTTCGCTCACATGCATGTTCTTCACATGCCGGGCGGGCTCATGATCGGCCGGACTTCAATCGCGCCGTCAGCGGCCAGCGGCACTTTTTTGGCGATCGCGATGGCAGCATCAAGATCGGCAGCCTCGATCATGTAAAAGCCGCCCAGCTGCTCGCGGGTTTCGGCAAAGGGTCCGTCATGCAGGGTCTGCTTGCCGCTATCCGTGCGCACCGTGGTGGCGCTCGCCGCAGGCTGCAAGCCAGCGCCGTTCAGGATTGCCTCGCCAATTTCTGCCCCGAACGCCATGTGCTTTTCAATGATCGCGCCCATCGCCGCCCCGGTGCCGTCGTTATAGGTGGCTTCGTTTTCGTAGATCGTCAGCAGATATTTCATCGCAGTCCATCCCTCTTTTCGCGACCACCAAGCGTGATCGTATCGGGGAGACGTGCGAGCGCGAGCGGAATCGACAGCCGCTGAAAAAAATTATGCGGCCGGGGTGATCCGGTAATCGATGGGCTTGAAAGTGCCGCCGTTGCTGGCGGGCGCCGAGCAGGCGGTGAGCCCGATGATCAAGTCCATCCGGGCGCGCAGCGTGATGTGATCGCCCGCCTTGCTGATCGGCGGCAGCACGCTCAGGCGGCCCGATACGCTTTCAATGGGCACGTTCATGAAGCAATTGAACGCAACCGGAATCGCATCCGGCCCGATGCCATAGGGGGAAAGCGCCGCCGCCAGATTGCCGAAACAGCCTGGGTGCCGCTCAAGATCGGGATAAAAATGGTCGAACGTGTCAACCGAACAGGGCGTCAGCAGGAAATCATGCACCCCAACGCTGTCCTCGACAATGTCGAGCATCGGTCGCGATCGGTTCGAAAACAGGCTGTGCCCCGTGGTGATCCGGATCGTTTCGGCATAGTCGAGGGTGCGTCCTGACGAGATCACCTCGGCAATATCATCAGCGTTGAATGCCAGCATGTCGGCCACCTGCATCCCCAGCGGATCAATGACGGTCAGCGTCTCGCCTTGGCGAAGCGCAAAGGCGGTGCCGCTGCGCGGCGCGATGCGGTGGTCGCTCATTTGTCGGCGGGCGCATAGCTGAACGGGCAGGACCAGTCTTCGCCGACCATCCGGCCGCTATACTGCCGCGCCTCGCTCATCGTGCCGTGGCGCGCCAGCATGGGGTTGCGATCCCCGGCCAGCGCTTCATCGCGGCTCATGATTTTCTCCCGCAAGCCTTCATAACGCCCTTCCGCACGCAAGCGCTCAAACTGATCGTGCAGGTTGAACACCATGGTCGGCCGCGCGAATTGCCGAGCGGGGCGGTTTGCCTGCGGGTGCAGGCCGACGATGAAGAATGCCTCCCCGCCAAAGCTCAGCGAGAAATGCGGGTTCTCCGGGTCTGCACTGACGCGCCCGTCATAGGATTGGCCGCGCCAGACATCCTTGTCCGACAGCGATTGGACGCGCTGCCACAGTGCCGCCTCGAACGCTGCCTCGCTCAGCCCGCCCGGGCCTTCGAAAATCACGGCAAAGCTGCGAAACATGGTCGGTCCGTCGCGATATTCCTGCGCGAACCGCATCAAACCGTCATGAATCCGCAAGTCATCCCACGAACTGGTGATGTTGTCACAGGCTAGCACCTGCAACGTCCCGCGCGCCAGCGCGGCCTTTGCCCCGACACAGGGAAAGGCTCGGTCCTCGACATGCTCGAACAGCAGCGATTCCAGCGTGGATTGGGCATCATGTTGCCACGGAAACATAGGGTTAGCCCCGGTCTGGTGGATGGGAATTATCGCCCTACCAGACGGTCGAACCCGCTCAGTTGTTCCCGATTAGGATGCCGTGGAAGCGAATTTATCGCCCCACCGCCGTGTCTATTCGCTTGCCTCGACATGCAGCCATGCCGCGTGCTGGGGGGCCTTTTTCGTCTGGCTCCATTCTTCCAGCATCAGCGGCGCGACGCGCTCCAGCTCGGCATATTGATCGGGCGTGCCGATGTTGCACGCCAGTTCCAGCCGGTGACCGTTGGGATCAAAGAAATAGATCGATCGGAAAATGCCGTGAAACGTCGGTCCCAGCACCTCAATACCCTGCGCCTCGATATGCGCCTTGGCAGCGTGGAGCGTTGCGAGATCGGCGACCTCGAACGCCAGATGCTGCACCCAGGCGGGGGTGTTGGGGTCTTTGCCCATCTCAGGCTGGTTGGGCAGCTCGAAAAACGCCAACACATTGCCGCCACCGCAATCGAGGAAGACGTGCATATAGGGATCATAGGCGCCCGTGGACGGCACATGATCCTCTGCAAACGCATTGGTGTAGCGCATGCCGAGCACGCGTTCGTAGAATTCCACGGTCTCCTTGGCGTCGCGGCAGCGATAGGCGACATGGTGGATGCGGGCGAGGGCGAAGGGCGGGGTCATGCCGATGCCTCCGCGGCGAGAACGCCGCGTTCCAGCTGATCGCGCTCGATCGATTTGAACAGCGCGGTGAAATTGCCCTCGCCGAACCCTTCGTCCTTTTTGCGCTGGATGAATTCGAAGAACAGCGGGCCGATTTGTGGCTGCGCGAATATCTGCAGCAGCAGACGGGGGTCGCCGCCTTCTGTCGATCCGTCGAGCAGGATGCCGCGTGCCTTCAGCTCGGCGACCGGCTCGCCGTGTCCCGGCAGGCGCTCGTCCAGCATCGCATAATAAGTGGCGGGTGGCGCGGTCATCAGCGGGACGCCGTTTGCTTTCAGCCGGTCGATGCAGGTGATCAGATCGTCGCAGATCAGCGCGATATGCTGAATGCCTTCGCCATTATATGCCCGTAGATATTCCTCGATCTGGCCGCCGCCTGCCTTGCCCTCTTCATTCAGCGGAATGCGGATTTTGCCGTCGGGCGCGGTCATCGCCTTTGACGTCAGGCCGGAATATTCGCCCTTGATGTCGAAAAAGCGGATCTCGCGAAAGTTGAAGATGCGCTCGTAAAAGCCCGCCCAATGCGCCATCCGGCCGCCATAAACATTGTGCGTCAGGTGATCGATGATGTTGAAACCGGCACCCACCGGGTGCTGATCAATTCCCTCCAGCGCGACGAAATCAATATCGTAGATCGACAGCTGATCGTCATAGCGATCGACCAGGTAGATCAGCGCGCCGCCAATGCCCCGGATCGCAGGGATGCGCAGTTCCATCACCCCGGTTTGTGTCTCGACCGGTTCGGCCCCGCGCTCGATCGCGGTGGCATAGGCGTGGGCGGCATCCTTCACCCGAAACGCCATGCCGCATGCCGATGGGCCGTGCTCGGCTGCGAAATAGGCGGCGTGGCTGCGCGGCTGGTAATTGACGATCAGGTTGATCTGCCCCTGCCGCCACAAATCGACATCTTTCGATCGGTGATGCGCGATCCGCGTAAAGCCCATGGCGATGAAGGCGGGCTCGATGACTCCCCGGCTCGGCGAGCAAAATTCAACAAATTCAAAGCCGTCCAGGCCGATGGGATTGTCGTAAGCGGTCGTCATGGCAGGGATCTCCGTGGCGGCAGATGGTATCAGATGAAACTATATAGCGGATTGTGATGGGTGGGTCCAGCGCCGAGGTTTCTATTCCCTGACGCGGGGCTTAAGCCGGTCCCCATGAAATCTTTCGACCGCCACGACCGGTTCCTTGCGATCGCCTTGTCCGCACTGGCCGGCTATGTCGATGCGATCGGGTTCCTCGCAACAGGCGGGTTTTTCGTGTCGTTTATGAGCGGAAATTCGACGCGGCTGGGGGTGGGTGTGGCGGAACTGTCTGCCAATGCGGCGGTCGCGGCAATGTTGATCGTCAGCTTTCTTGCGGGGGTGATCGCCGGGTCGCTGACCGGGCGTCTGGCGGGGCAGCGGCACCGCGAAGTCGTGCCGCTCCTGCTCGCCGGGCTGCTGGCTGCGGCGGCGTTGCTAGGCGAATCCGGGCAACTTTGGGCATCGGCGGTGCTGATGGCTGTGGCGATGGGGGTGGAGAATATCTTCTTTGCTGAGGGCACCGATGTGCGGATTGGCCTGACATACATGACCGGGCGGCTCGTCAAGATCGGGCAGTTGTTGACGGCGGCGCTGATGGGGGAGGATCGCTGGGGCTGGGTGCCGCATTTGCTGTTGTGGAGCGGGCTGCTGGTTGGCGGCGCTGCCGGGGCGGTGGCGTTTCTGGCAATAGGCGGCCGGGCATTGTGGTTGGCGACGGCGGCGGCGGTTGTGATCGCCATCATTGCCAGGCGACCTGCGACAGTGGCACGATCACCCGCATGACTCAGCTGAAGCTCGATGCGTTCCTGCCGTACCGCCTGTCGATGGCATCCAACCGCGTGTCTGGAGCGGTGGCAACGGCGTATCAGGCGCTGTTCGGGCTGAAAATCCCGGAATGGCGGCTGATTGCGGTGATTGCAGAGGGGCAGGCAATGACGCAGCAGGCGCTGGGCGCGGCAACGCAAATGGACAAGGTGACGGTCAGCCGCGCCGCGATTGCGCTGGTCGATCGCGGGCTGATGAAACGCACGCCCAACCGCGACGATCAACGATCGCATCTGTTGTCGCTCAGCAAGGCAGGGAAGGCGCTGTATGCCAGCGTCGCCCCTAAGGCGCTGGCGCTGGAGGCGGAGATTTTCGCTGGCCTGTCGCCGGACGAAATCGCCCAATTCGCCGCGATGCTGGCGCGGATAGAGGCGGCGGCGGCCACTTTGTCGCCCGAACAGGGTTGATGCACCGCCCCCGGCTGGCCTAAGCGACACGCGCCTCCCCAGGCCCGTCTCTGCCCATCCAAGGAGGAACCATGTCCGCAACCGTGAACCGCGCCGGGCTTGCCGTCGCAACCGAACTCGCCACTTTCGTTGAGGGTGCGGTGTTACCGGGGCTGGGCATCGCGGCGGATGGCTGGTGGCAAGGCGTGGCGGATATCTTCGCGCAGTTCGCGCCGGAGAACGCCGCGCTGCTTGCCAAGCGCGAAGTGCTGCAGTCGGCGATCGATGCCCGGTACAAGGCGGGCGAGCCGGTGGACGAAGCGTTCCTGCGATCGATCGGCTATCTGGTGCCAGAGCCTGCGCCCTTCATCATCGGCACCGAAAATGTCGATGCCGAAATTGCGACGATGGCCGGGCCGCAGCTGGTGGTGCCCATTCTCAACGCGCGTTTCGTGCTGAACGCGGCCAATGCGCGCTGGGGCAGCCTGTACGATGCGCTCTATGGTACCGATGCGCTGCCGGGGGCGGCCAGGCCGGGCGGGTACGACACGGAGCGCGGCGCGCAGGTGATTGCGGCAGCAAAGGCTTTTCTCGACGACGCAGTGCCACTGGCTTCTGGCAGTTGGGTCGATCTCGGCGATCCGTCGGGCGGCATCGCGATTCGCAACCCTGACCAATATGTTGGCCAGTCGGCGCGCGGGCGCCTATTTCGCCACAACGGCTTGCATATCGAAGTCGTGTTCGACGCTCATTCGGCCATCGGTAGCAGCGATCCATCGGGGATTTCCGACGTCATCCTCGAATCCGCGCTCACCACGATCTGCGATCTGGAGGATTCGATCGCGGCGGTGGATGCCGAGGACAAGGTCGCGGCCTATACGAATTGGCTGGGGCTGATGCGCGGCGATCTGGAGGAAACGTTCGACAAGGGCGGCAAGGCGATGACGCGCCGCCTGAACGCCGACCGGGTCTATACCGGCGCGCACGGCGACCAGATCACGCTCCCCGGCCGGTCGCTGCTGTTCGTGCGCAATGTGGGGCATCTGATGACGACACCTGCGCTGCATCTGCCGGGCAGCGAGGAAGCGCCTGAGGGCATTCTCGACGCGATCATGACCAGCACGATTGCGCTGTACGACCTGCGGGGGCTCGGCACACTGAAGAACAGCCGCGCGGGCAGCGTCTATATCGTCAAGCCCAAGATGCACGGGCCCGAGGAGTGCGGCTTCACCAATGCGCTGTTCGATGCGGCGGAGGACCTGCTGGGCCTCGCGCGCCACACCGTAAAGGTCGGCGTCATGGATGAGGAGCGCCGTACGTCAGCCAATCTCGCCGCTTGCATCCATGCGGTGAAGGACCGGATCGTGTTCATCAACACCGGGTTTCTCGACCGGACCGGGGACGAAATGCACACCGCGATGCACGGCGGCGCGATGATCCCCAAGGCGGAGATGAAGGCCAGCACCTGGATCAAATCCTATGAGGACCGCAACGTCCGCATCGGCCTAGCGCACGGCCTGTCGGGCAAGGCGCAGATCGGCAAGGGCATGTGGGCCGCCCCCGACCGGATGGCTGACATGATGGACCAGAAAATCGGCCACCCGATGAGCGGCGCAAACACCGCCTGGGTGCCATCGCCCACCGCGGCAACGCTGCACGCGATGCATTATCACAAGGTAGACGTGTTCGCCCGGCAGAAGGAGATCGCCGGGGAGCCGATCCCCGCGCTCGACGGCCTGCTGAGCGTGCCCTTTGCCGGCGGCCGCAACTGGACGGCGGAGGAAGTCGCGCGCGAGCTGGATAACAATGCGCAGGGCATTTTGGGCTATGTCGTGCGCTGGATCGATCAGGGCATTGGCTGTTCGAAAGTGCCCGACATCAACGATATCGGCCTGATGGAAGACCGCGCGACATTGCGCATTTCATCGCAGCACATCGCCAACTGGCTGCTCCACGGCGTGGCGACCAAGGCCGATGTCGACGCCGCCTTCGATCGGATGGCGGCCAAGGTGGATGCGCAGAACGCGGGCGACCCGCTGTACCGGCCACTGTCGGCGGGCAGCATCGCGCTGGAGGCGGCCCGCGCGCTGGTGTTCGAAGGGGTTAGCCAACCGAGCGGCTATACCGAACCGCTGCTGCACGCGTACCGCGCGCGGGCAAAGGTGGCGTGAGGTAGCGAGCGACGGCCGCATGGATTGCGACCGTCGCTTTGCCTTGCATCAAGCGAAGGTGATCACGCCGATTTTGTTTCCGGTTGGATCGCGCAGGCGGGCGGCGGTCGCGCCGGGCAGGCCGGCGGGGTCGGGGGCATCTTCTGCCGTGCCACCATTGGCGAGGCCGGCTGCGTACCATGCATCGACTTCGGCAGTGGATCTGGCACTGAACATGATCGTGCCGCCATTGGCAGGGGTGGCCGGGTTGCCATCCTGGGTTTTGCTGATGAAGAACAGGCCCGTAGCAGGATCGCCGTACATATAGGCCTGCGGCTGATCCCGGAACTGGCCCTTGCTGGGGATGCCGAGCGCGGCAAGCGTCGCGTCGTAAAATGTTTTCGAGGCTTCAAGATCGGTGGCACCCACCATGACGTGAAAATACATCGCAAACTCCCGCAGGTTGTAATGGATAAGATTGTTACCTATCGTTAGATAGGTAGGGTCGTCATGGCGCAGCGAATGGCTCGCGTCAACGACTATCTAACGATAGGTAGAATTTTCGGCATGGCCAACGCATCGACAGTAACCGTCAATTCGATTCTTGATGCCGCCCAGCGCATCACCCAGACGGTTGGTTACAATGGCTTGAGCTTTCGCGATGTCGCGTCCGCCGTGGGCATCAAAAGTGCGAGCGTCCATTATCACTTCCCCACCAAGGGGCATTTGGGGGCCGCAATCGCGCGCCGTTACACCGATGGCCTTGCCGCGCACCTGGCGCAGATTGACGCGGCGCATGCCGATCCGCGGGCGGCGCTGGCGGCCTATGTCAGCACGATTCGCACCGCGCTGGGGGAGGGGGGCAAGATGTGCTTGGGCGGTATGCTGGCCGCCGAGACTGACGCTATTCCGGCGGAAGTGCAGGCCGAGGTGCGCCGGTTTATTGATGCCAATACGGGGTGGCTGGCTGGCACGCTTGCGCGGCTGACCGGCAGGACTGCGGAAGACAGCGACGTGCGTGATCACGCATTGGCGCTGTTTGCGGCGCTGGAGGGTGCCATGATGATGGCCCGGGGCGCGGGCGATTCCTCCCGGTTTGACGCGATTACCGCCCAGTTCGCGCGCACTGGCCTGTGGCCGCAATAGCCAGCGATGTGGAGGGCGT